>NZ_SLVT01000021.1:0-137741 GCF_004345505.1 Micromonospora sp. CNZ303
CCAACCCCAACCAGGCCTCCTACCGCATGAGCGTCGACAACCTCGCCGACTGGATCGCCACCCGCGGCTACACCGCCTGACCCAGCAACGACACGAAAACGACAAGGGCCGGCCCCCCACAAGGGGCCGGCCCTTTCGTCACGCCCGGGGCTGGCCCACGCCGACCTGGCACCGCCCAGCGTTCCGCACCGCCCAACGCCCACGCCAACCACGCCGCGCAGCGCCGGGCCGTGCAGCGCCGCCCAGCATCCGTGCCGGGTCAGCCCACCGGGACCGGTGGCCCGTCGCCGACGAGGCGGAACGAGGATTCGCCGACCGGTTCCACGAGACCGTCCCGCACCAGTCCGGCGAGCGCCCGGGCCCGCTGGACGTCGTCGGCCCACACCTGGTCGAGCCGTTGGTGCGGCACCGGCCCGGTCGCCTCCCGCAGTACGCCGAGCAGCAGCCCGCGTACCTGGCGGTCGGTGCCGGCGTACCGCTGGGGGCGGCGGGTCGGGCCCGCGGGCGCCTCGCGGCCGGACGCGCGCCAGGCGCAGACCGGTTCGACGGGGCAGACGCCGCAGCGGGGCGACCTGGCGACGCAGACCACCGCGCCCAGCTCCATGAAGGCCGCGCTGGCCAGGGCGGCGGCGGCCGGTTCGACGGGGAGCAGTTCCTCGGTGGCGACCAGGTCGGCCGGGCGGGTCGCCGGGCCGGCGTCGGGCTCGCCGGCGATCGCCCGGCAGACCACCCGCCGCACGTTGGTGTCGACCACCGGGTGCCGCTGACCGTACGCGAACGCGGCCACCGCCCGGGCCGTGTACGTGCCGACGCCCGGCAGCGCCAGCAACTGGTCCAGCCGGTCGGGGACCTGCCCGCCGTGCCTCTCAACGACCGCCAGCGCGCAGTCGTGCAGCCGCACCGCCCGACGAGGATAGCCGAGCCGCCCCCACATCCGGATCGCCTCGGCGGGGCTGTCCGCCGCCAGCGCGGCCGGCTCGGGCCAACGCGCCAGCCAGGCCTCCCAGGCGGGGAGGACGCGCACGACCGGCGTCTGCTGGAGCATGACCTCGCTGACCAGGATGGCCCACGGGCTCACGTCGGGTCCGCGCCATGGCAGGTCGCGGGCGTTCTCCTCGTACCACCGGCTGACCAGGGTGGCGAAAGTGGGCTCAGACATCGCGTCGCCGATGATGTCACGCGTCCCACCGCCGGCACGGCGCGGGCGACGGTGCCACGACGGGCGCCACCACCGTCCCGCTGTCTGGGCGGTCCGGGCGGGGCGCTGCCGCTGCGGCGGACGGATCGGGCAGAATGCCCGGATGAACGAGCTCGCGATCACCGTCATCGGCCGGGACCGGCCAGGCATCGTGGCCGACGTCGCCGAGCTGCTCGCCCGGCTCGGCGCGAACCTCACCGACAGCACCATGACCCGGCTGCGGGGGCACTTCGCGATGACCCTGATCTGCGTGGGCCCGGCCGCCGCCGATGTCGAGGCCGCGCTGACGCCGCTCTCCGTCGACGGCCAACTGCTGGCCACCGTACGCGCGGTCACCCCCGACGGCGAGACGGCTCCCGCGGGCGAGCCGTACGTGATGGCGGTGCACGGCGCGGACCGGATGGGCATCGTGGCGGCCATGACCCGGGTGCTCGCCGACGCCGGCGGCAACGTCACCGACCTGAGCACCCGCCTCACCGGCTCGCTCTATGTGGTGGTCGCCGAGGTGGAGTTGGCGCCCGGCACGGCCGACGGGCTGGCCGGGCGGCTGGCGGCGACGGCCGAGGAGCTGGGTGTCGGGGTGACCCTCCGGCCGGCCGATCCGGACCTGCTGTGACCGGCGCCGGGCGCGGACCGGAGATCGAGGCGTACGTCGGCCTCGGCGACTGGACCCCGGAGTCCCTGGCCGTGCCGGGGGAGGTGCGGCCGGTGGTGTCCGCGCCGGAGCAGGTGCTCAGCCGCTCCGGCGGCGAGGTGGATCCGACGGCGGCGGAGACGGTACGGCTGGCCGCCGACCTGATCGCCACCATGCGGGTGTCCCCGGGCTGCGTGGGGCTGGCCGCCCCGCAGGTCGGCGTGGGTGCGCAGGTCTTCGCGGTGGACGTGACGGGCCACCCGAAGGCGCTGACCGTGCACGGCACCTTCGTGTTGTGCAACGCCCGGGTCGTCGAGGCCAGCCGGTGGAAGGTGGCGCGCGAGGGGTGCATGTCGGTGCCCGACCTGACCGGGGACGTCAAGCGGGCGAGCCGGCTGGTGGTGGAGGGCGTCCTGCCCGGCACCGGCCGGCCCGTACGGCTGGTGACGGACGGGTTCGAGGCGCGGGCCCTCCAGCACGAGATCGACCACTGCGCCGGCCTGCTCTTCCTGGACCGGGTCGCGGGTGCGCACGCCATCTACCAGCGCAAGGTCTACCTCTGAGTGCCGGCGGCGCGGCGACCCAGCGTCGCCGGCGGGACACCGTCGGCAGCCGGATACGTCGCATGTGGAGGGTCGGTGCGGTGAGCGGTGGGCGCCTCGGCGCGTCGTGCGGGGCTGGCGTGCCCCGCGCCGCTACGGTGGGGGCATCATGCGTCTGACGGTCGGCCCCCTGCCCCCCGCCGTGTACTGGCGGCGTCGCGCCGTCGTATTCGGAGCGGGGCTTCTCTTCCTGATTGTCCTGCTCTATTCGTGCACCGGATCGGACCGGAACGCGAAGAAGGGCGGTGACGCGCAGCCCACTCCGGGCGCGACGTCCTCCGGTGCCTCGCCGGAACCCACCGGTTCGGTGCTCGCCCCGCAGACCGGGGGGCCCTCGCCGGGTGCGGCGGACGGCCCTGACGCCGACGACCCGTCGGGCGGGCCGGTCACCACCGACTCGCCACCGGTGGCGCCCGTCGTGCCGGCCGCCGGCGACGGCGCCTGCACGGACGCCGAGATCACGGTGACCCCGGTGGCCCAGCCCGCCTCGGTGGTCCGGGGGGCCGTGGTGGACCTCCAGCTCAAGATCAAGAACCGGTCCGAGCGGACGTGCAGCCGCGATGTCGGCGCCTCCGTGCAGGAGCTGTTCATCAAGTCGGGGGCCGAGAAGATCTGGTCGTCCGACACGTGCGGCACCGCCCAGGGTTCCGACGTGCAGTCCTTCACCCCGGGCTTCGAGCGCGCCTACCAGGTGGGCTGGAACGGCCGTGACACCACCAAGTGCGCCAACGGGGTGGCGGCGGGCCCCCACCCGCCGGCCGGCACCTACCAGGTCTACGCCCGGGTCGGCACCAAGCTCAGCGAGCCGGTCAAGCTCACCGTCACCGACTGACCACCCGTGGGCCGGGCGGCCAGCCTGGGCCGCCGGACACTGCCGCGTGACGAACGGCGGCCGAGCCGCGACCGGGCCGCCGGACAGACGGGCCGCCGCGCGGTCGGCCGGGCCCGCCCGTCGGATGGCGGTGACGGGCGCGGCCCGGATGGCGGTGACGGGCGCAGCGCGGAGCTGTGCCCGCGGGGGACCGGGCCGACGCCGGCGTACGGGGCCGGGTCAGACGTAGCGTTCGAGGATCGACGCCTCGGCGAGCCGGGACAGCCCCTCGCGGACGCCCCGGGCGCGTGCGTCGCCGACCCCCTCGACGGCCTGGAGATCCTCGACCGTGGCGCCCAGCAGCCGCTGGAGACTGCCGAAGTGCACGACGAGGCGGTCGACCACGGCGACCGGCAGCCGGGGCACCTTGGCCAGCAGCCGGAACCCGCGCGGGCTGACCGCCGCGTCGAGCGCGTCGGACGCGGCCGGGTAGCCGATGGCCTTGGCGACCGCGACGAGGTCGATCAGCTCGGTCGCGCCGAGCAGATCCAGCTCCACCAGGGCCTCGTCGAGGGTGCGGGACTTCCGGCCGGCCGGCAGGTAGTCCCGGATCACCAGGGTGCGGTCGGCGTCGACGCCGGCCATCAGCTCGTCGAGCTGGAGGGCGAGCAGGCGACCGTCGGTGCCCAACTCCACCACGTAGCCGGCGATCTCGTCGGCGATCCGGCGGACCATCTCCAGCCGCTGCACCACCGCGACCGCGTCCCGTACGGTGACCAGGTCCTCGATCTCCAGGGCGGAGAGGGTGCCGGAGACCTCGTCGAGCCGGAGCTTGTAGCGCTCCAGCGTGGCGAGCGCCTGGTTGGCGCGGGACAGGATCGCCGCCGAGTCGTCCAGCACGTGCCGCTGGCCGTTGACGTAGAGGCTGATGATCCGCATCGACTGGCTGACCGAGATCACCGGGTAGCCCGTCTGCCGGGCGACCCGCTCCGCCGTGCGGTGCCGGGTGCCGGACTCCTCGGTCGGGATGGTGGGGTCGGGCATCAGGTGCACGGCGGCCCGCACGATGCGGGTGCCGTCGCTGGAGAGCACGACCGCGCCGTCCATCTTGCACAGCTCCCGCACCCGGGTGGCGGAGAACTCGACGTCGAGCGGGAACCCGCCGGTGCAGAGACCCTCGACGACCTTGTCGTAGCCGAGGACGATCAACGCGCCCGTCCGGCCGCGCAGGATGCGCTCGAGGCCGTCGCGCAGCGCGGTGCCCGGGGCCATCAGGGCGAGGTTCGCCCGCAACGGGTCGCCGGCGCCCCCGGCGCCGCCGGTCACGGTCACGCTGATCGCGCGGGCGGGGGAGCCCACGGCGCCGGTGCGGGCGTGGGGTGTCGCGCCAGCAGGCTTGGCGGTGTCGCGGTCGGTCGGCACGGACACAGTCTACGGACTGCCCTGCGGTGGGTGCTGTCGTGGTTACTGTGATGTGTCACGATGCCCCACCTCGCCCGGACCGTGGGCCGGAGTCCGGGCTGTCCGGTATCGGGCCGGACGTTCCACCGGCCATCCCCGGCGGTCACTCGGCGGAGGCCCGGGCGACGGCCTGGAGCGCCGAGCGTACGTCGGTCACCTCGATCACCCGCATGTGCTCCGGCGTGACGCCGGTGCTCTCGGGGCCGCAGCCGGTAGGCACCAGCGCGAGCCGGAAGCCGAGCCGGGCCGCCTCGGCCAGCCGGCGCGGCACCGCGCCGACACGGCGCACCTCGCCCGTCAGGCCGACCTCGCCGATCGCCACCAGGTGCGGTGCGATGGCCAGGTTGAGCCCGCCCGAGGCGACGGCGAGGGCCACGGCGAGGTCGGCCGCCGGCTCCACCACCCGGATGCCGCCGACAGTGGCCGCGAAGACCTCCCGGTCGTGCAGGGTCAGGCGTTCGGTGCGTCGTTGGAGGACGGCCAGCACCATCGCGAGCCGGGCCGAGTCGAGCCCCGAGACCGTCCGCCGGGGCGAACCGGCCACGGTCGCGCCGATCAGCGCCTGCACCTCGGTGACGAGCGCCCGGCGCCCCTCCATCGCCACCGTGACGCAGGTGCCGGGCACCGGCTCCGAATAGCGGGTCAGGAAGAGCCCGGACGGGTCGGCGAGGCTGCTGATGCCGCCCTCGTGCATCTCGAAGCAGCCGACCTCGTCGGCGGCGCCGAACCGGTTCTTGACGCCGCGCACCATGCGCAACGAGGAGTGCTTGTCGCCCTCGAAGTGCAGCACCACGTCGACCAGGTGCTCCAGCACCCGGGGGCCGGCCACCTGGCCGTCCTTGGTGACGTGGCCGACCAGCACGGTGGCGATGCCCCGCTCCTTGGCGACCGCGACCAGGGCGGCGGTGACCGCCCGCACCTGGGTCACCCCGCCCGACACGCCCTCGGCGTTGTTGGTGGAGATGGTCTGCACCGAGTCGAGCACCAGCAGGCCCGGCTTGACCGCGTCGAGGTGCCCGAGCACCGCGGCGAGGTCGCTCTCGGCCGCGAGGTAGAGCTGGTCGTGCAGGGCACCCATCCGCTCGGCGCGCAGCCGGACCTGACTGACCGACTCCTCGCCGCTGACCACCAGGGAGGGGCTGCCGGCGCCGGCGGCCCACTGCTGGGCCACGTCGAGCAGCAGGGTGGACTTGCCGACCCCCGGCTCGCCGGCGAGCAGCACCACCGCCCCGGGAACCAGGCCGCCGCCGAGGACGCGGTCGAGCTCGCTGACCCCGGTGGGGCGGGCCCTCGCCGGAGCGGCGCTGATGGTGGCGATCGGCCGGGCCGGCTCGGCCGGCATCCGGGAGCTGACCACCTTGCCGGAGACCGTCGGGCCGGTGACCGTGCACTCGACCACCGAGCCCCACTCGCCACACTCCGGGCAGCGCCCGACCCACTTCGGCGGCTGGTGCCCGCAGGCGTCGCACTCGTAGGCCGGCCGGGGCTCGCGGGCGGCGGCGCGGCCGCGCCCGCCGGCCCCGCCGGCGCGGGAGGAGGTCGATCGGGAGGTGGTCACACCGGGACGTTAGTCCTCCGGTACGACGAAGACACCGTCGGCGTGGCGGTCACCACGCCGACGGTGTCGTCGGAAACAGCGGGGCGGAGGGTCAGTGACCGCCGCCCTCGTTCTCCTCGTAGCCGCCCAGGCGCTCGACGATCTTCGACGGGGGCGCGGCGGGGGTGAGCGGCACGGCGACCGGGGCCGGGCCGGTGACCGTGGCACCGTTGCCGAAATCGAAGGTCATGGTGACGTTCTGGCCGGAGCGCAGCGCCTCGTTCAGGCCGATGAGCTGGAAGACCCGGTTCGACTGGGCGTTGAGCTGCACGTAGCTCAGCGGCGGGATCTCGATCCGGGCCGGCTCGCCGGCCGGCGCGGCCGGGCTCTCGGGGGCCGGGCTCTCCGGGGCGCCGGGGCTGACCGACTCCGACGGGCTCTCGGAGGCTCCCGGGCTGGCCGATCCCGACGGGCTCTCGGAGGCGCCGGGGCTGGCCGACTCCGCCGGCGAGGGCGACCCGGACGGGGCGGGCGACTCCGACCCGCTCGGGGACGCCGACGGGCTGGCCGAGGCGCCGGTGCCGGTGATCACCAACTCGCGCGCGCTGTCGGTGGTCACGGTCACGGTCACCGGGTTCCGCGAGTCGTTGTAGATCACGGCGCTCAGGACGGCGTTGGCACCCGCCTTGTAGCCCTCGGTGCCGGGGAACTCGACCAGCAGGCCGCGGACCGCGTACTCGCCGTTGCCGGCCGACAGGTTGACGCCCTGGACCGACGGCTCCTTGTTGGCGGTCTCGGAGACCTGGCCGGCGCCGCAGCCGGACAGCAGCAGCCCGGTCGCCGCGGCCATCCCGGACAGCAGCAGGGCCGCCCGCCGGGAACCCCTGATCGAGCGCGTCACGTCGGTCCTCCTCGTCACGATCCCACCCGGTGCTCACGCCGGGCGTGGTGGCCATGCCCGCGCAGACCGCGCTCCAGGGTAGTTGGGCCTGATCCACCCCCGCACGCCGACCCGGAGATGGCACCCGGGGGGACGCGCGTCACACCAGTCGGCCGCTCGTGACCAGCAGGACGACGTCGATGAGGGCGACCAGCATCACGGCCCGGAAGGCGGCCACCTGCCGGCCTCCGGCCCGGGCGGCGGCGCGTCCCGCGTACCAGCTCAGCGGCGGCACCACGACGGCGGCGGCGACCGCGGCGAGGCCGACCCCCGACGGCGGCCCGGGCGGCCCGAGGACCAGCGTGGCGGTCGCCGCGAGCAGCAGCAGCGCGGCGGCGGCCCGGCTGCCGGCCGGGCCGAGCCGGTGCGGCAGCCCGCGCACCCCCGTCCGGGCGTCGTCGGCCAGGTCGGGCAGGACGTTGGCGAAGTGCGCCCCGGCGCCCAGGCAGGCCGCGGCGGCGACCAGCCAGACCGGCGGCACCACCGCCCCGGGCAGCGCCAGCACGACGAAGGCGGGCAGCGAACCGAAGGAGACCGCGTAGGGCAGCACCGAGACCGGGGTCGACTTCAGCGGCCAGTCGTAGAGCAGCGCGGAGACCAGCCCGAGGGTGGCGCAGAGCGCGGCGGCCGGCCCGGTGGCCAGGGCCAGCGCCGGGGTGGCGAGCGCGGCCACCGCCGCGGCCACGGCCGTGGCGCGCCGGCCGACCGCGCCGGCGGCGACCGGCTTGTCGGTACGCCCCACCGTGGCGTCCCGGTCGGCGTCGAGCGCGTCGTTGGCCCAGCCGACGGCGAGCTGGCTGGCCGCCACGGTGAGCACCACGGCGAGGATCCCGCCCGGCCGGTGCCCGACGCCCCACGCCAGCAGCCCGGCCACCGTGGTGACCGCGGCGGCCGGCTCCGGGTGACTCGCCCTGACCAGCCCTAGCACCGTTGGCGACATAGGGAAAGTCTGGTCGTTACCGGGCAGTCGTGCCACGCTCGGTCCATGCCAGACGCGGGCCGCACCCTGCCACGCAACGATCCGCGCCAGTACGACGACCTGGCCGGCGAGTGGTGGCGGCCGGACGGCGCGTTCGCGATGCTGCACTGGCTGGCCGAGGCCCGCGCGGCGCTCGTGCCACCTGCGTCCCGCCCCGGCGCCCTCCTCGTCGACCTCGGCTGCGGTGCCGGGCTGCTCGCCCCGCACCTGGCCGGCAAGGGCTACCGGCACGTGGGCGTCGACCTCACCCGGTCGGCCCTGACCCAGGCCGCCGCGCACGGGGTGACCGTCGTCAACGGCGACGTGACCGCCGTACCGCTGGTCGACGGCTGCGCCGACGTGGTCGCCGCGGGCGAGTTGCTGGAGCACGTGCCGGACTGGCGGCGCGCGGTCGCCGAGGCGTGCCGGCTGCTGCGGCCCGGTGGCCTGCTCGTCCTGGACACGCTTAACGACACGGCGCTGAGCCGCCTGCTGGCCGTGCGGATCGCCGAGCGGCTGCCCACGGTGCCGAAGGGCATCCACGATCCACGGTTGTTCGTGGACGCCCGGGCGTTGGTGGCGGAGTGCGCCCGGCACGGGGTCGACCTGCGCCTGCGGGGCATCCGCCCGGGGATGCCGGGACTGCTCGGCTGGCTGGTCCGCCGGGTGCGCGCCGCCGGCCGCCCGGACGCGGTTCCGACCGACCGTCCGCAGGCGACGGTCGCCGGCCCGCCGCCACGGATCGTGCCGACCTGGTCGACGGCCGTGCTCTACCAGGGGCGTGGTACGCGGAGCGGATAGCGGTGCCCGTTCCTGGGTAGGGAGAGGGCCGAGAAGGGGGCTGTATGACGCAGCACGCGTTGGAGGCGGCTCGCCGCCTGGCACCGAGGCTGGCCGCCCGGGCGGCCGAGCACGACCGGGACGGCTCGTTTCCGGTCGAGGACTTCCGTGACCTGCGCGAGGCCGGGCTCTTCGGCCTGATGGTTCCCACCGCCCTCGGCGGGATGGGCGCCACCTTCGCCGAGTACGCCGCGGTCGCCACCGAGCTGGCCCGGGGCAACGGCGCGACGGCCCTGGTCTTCAACATGCACGCCTCGGTCACCGGCGCGCTCGGCGCGGTGACCGAGGAACTGGCCGAGGCGCTCGGCGTCCCGGACGAGGCGCTGGCCGCCCGGGACCGGCTGCTCACCGCCGCCGCCCAGGGCTCCTGGTACGCCGTGGCGATGAGCGAGCGCGGCGCCGGCGCCCGGCTCTCCCAGCTCAGCACCGTCTACGAGCCGGTCGACGGCGGTTGGCACCTCAAGGGCAGCAAGACGTTCTGTTCCGGGGCCGGGCACGCGGACGGCTACCTGGTGGCCGCCCGCAGCGCCGCCGACCAGTCGGTGGTCTCCCAGTTTCTGGTGCCGGCCGGCGACGGGCTGACCGTCGAGCCCACGTGGGACTCGCTCGGCATGCGCGCGACCTCCTCGCACGACCTGCACCTGGACGTGACCGTGCCGGCCGACCGGCTGCTCGGCGGCGTGGAGGGGCTGGCCCTGGTGGTCGCCCAGCTCATGCCGCACTGGCTGGTGGCCAGCTACGCCGCCGTCTACGTCGGGGTGGCCCGGGCGGCCGTCGACGCGGCGGCCGAGCACCTGAACGTCCGCAACCTCGCCGGCCTGCCGGCGGTCCGGTCCCGCCTGGGCCGGGCCGACGCGGCGGTGGCGGCGGCCCAGCTGGTGGTCGCGGAGGCGGCCCGTCGGGTGGACGAGGCGCCGGGCGACGCGGAGACCAACCGCTGGGTCTGGCGGGCGAAGCTGCTCGCCGGCACCACCGCCGCCGACGTGGCGGCGTCCGTGCTGGAGGCGGCCGGCACGTCCGCGACCCGGAGGGGACATCCGCTGGAGCGGCTCTACCGGGACGCCCGGTGCGGCTCGCTGCACCCGGCGACGTCGGACGTCTGCGCGGACTGGCTGGGCGTCGCCGCGCTGGGCGGTGACCCGGACCGCGACGGATCGGTGCCTCGTTGGTGAGCGTGGGGGGTCCGCCGGGTCGGCGGACGCGCGGGCGCACGGCCCGTCCAGGGGCGGGTTCGACCGCCCGGTGCGCAAGGCCGGACGAGAGGTGGGCATGGTGTCCGTACCGGTGATCGCGGGGCTGGGGACGGCGCACCCGCCGTCGGCCGCGCAGGACGACCTGTGGGAGGGCTTCTTCTCGAAGCACTTCTCCGGCAGCACGCGGGCGCTGGCGCAGCGGATCTTCGCGCACTCGGGGGTCACCCGCCGGCAGGCTGCCGTGAACCCGTTGCTGGAGGACGTCTCCGACTGGCCCACGGAGCGGCGGATGCGCCGCTACCTGGTCGAGGCGCTGCCGCTGGGCAAGGAGGCGGTGGGCCGGGCGCTGACGGCCGCCGGCCTCTCCGCCGGCGACGTCGGGCTCTTCGTCGTCTGCTCGTGCACCGGGTACGCCACCCCGGGGCTGGACATCCTGCTCGCCCGGGACCTGGGCATGGCCCCGGACACGCAGCGCCTGTTCGTCGGGCACATGGGCTGCTACGCCGCGCTGCCGGGCCTGGGCGCGGCGAGCGACTTCGTCACCGCCCGGGGCCGGCCCGCGCTGCTGCTCTGCGCGGAGCTGACCAGCCTGCACATCCAGCCCTCCAGCGCCCGGGTGGACACCCAGCAGATCGTCTCCCACGCGCTCTTCTCGGACGCCGCGGTCGCCGCCGTGGTCGTTCCCGGCGGCCGGGGGTACGCGCTGCGCGAGGTCACCTCCGTCACGGACACCTCGACGGCCGACCATATGACCTGGGACGTCACCGACACGGGTTTCCGGATGGGGCTGTCGCCGAAGGTGCCGCAGGTGCTCTCCACGCACGTCCGGGGCCTGGTCGAGGGGCTGCTGGCCCGGCACGGCACGGCGCTGCCCGAGGTGGACGGCTGGGCCGTGCACCCCGGCGGCCCGCGCATCCTGAACGTGGTCGAGCGGGAGCTGGCCCTGCCGCCGGAGGGCCTGGCGGCGTCCCGCGCGACGCTCGACGAGCACGGCAACTGCTCGTCGCCGACGGTGCTGCTGATCCTGGACCGGCTGCGCCGGGCCGCGTCGCCGTCGCGGCGGGTGGTGATGCTGGCGTTCGGCCCCGGCCTGACCCTCTACGCCGCGCTGCTCGAACGACAGGAGTGAGCGGTTCGCCCGGCGCGGTTACCCTCTGATGATGGACGCCGATGCGACAGACCGGCCGGAGACCGGGCCGGACGTGGGTGGGCACACGGCTGGCGTCGGGGCCGACGACCGGCTGCGTGGCGCCGTACTGGCCGTGGCGGGGCTGGCCGCGCTGGTCGGCGGCGGCTTCTGGTGGCAGGCTGAGGCCCCCCGCACCGGCCCGGTGCCGAACCTGTCGAACGTCGCACCGGCGGACCGGGTCCGGCTCGCCGCCCCGCCGGACGCCCACGTCCGGTTCGTCGTGCCCCCTGAGGGATCCGGACGGCCCGCCAGCTTCTGGGTCGTCGACCCGAGCAGTGGCGCGGCGGTCCGGACGGATCCGCGTGGCGGCGCGGCGGTGCGGACGGAGACGCGTGAGGGCGCGACGGTGCGGGTGGACCCGCGCGGCGGCGCGACGGTGCGGGTGGACGCCGAGGATCCGGAGCAGCGCCGCGCCGGGGACGACCCGCTCCGGGCGGGCGACGGGCGTCGGGGCAGGCTGGCCAGCTTCCCCGACACGGTCTGGACCGCCCGGGCCGTGCTCAGTCCGGCGGAGGGTCTCGTCAAGAGGGCCTCCGCGGAGGGCGGAGCGCGTCACCTGCTCCAGTACCGCTGCGTCGGCCCGGGAGAGCTGCTGATCGTGGTCGAGGGGGCTTGGGCGGCCGACCCGATCACCAGCGCCTGCGACGGCTCGGTCACGTCGACGGAGGTCACCGGCAGGGGCGGGCCGTTCCAGGTCTCGCTGTCGAGCGCCAACGCGGAGCCGCTGCGGGTCGAGGCGCAACTGGTCGCCCTGCCCTGAACCCCCTTTTTGGCTATGCGGCGGTGGGCGTCAAACCGACGCTTGAGGTCATCCGCGCTGCTCAGGCGGCGAGGCGGGTCAGGTCGGCGCGGTAGTCCTCGGCGGAGCGGATCTCGGGCACCACCTTGACGAGTACGCCGGACCGGTCCACCAGCAGCGCGGTGGTGGTGCCGGGGCGGGCCGGCAGGTGCAGGAACGCGCGCAGCCCGCCGGCCGGATCGGCGAGCGGTCGCACGGTGGCCCCGCCGGGCGGCGGCGTGGCGCGTACGGGCCGGGTGCCGGCGACGGTGACGACCGTGACGCCGGCCGGTGCCAGGGCGGCGGCGGTGGCCACGTCGGCCGGGCAGGGACAGCCGTCCACGAGGATGATCATCGCTGGCACCAGTCCGCGCAGGGGCACCGGTGACTGGCCGGCGTCGACCAGGTCCAGCGCGGGCAGCGGCCGACCGGCCGCCGGCGCGTACGGGGTGGGGGCGGGCTCCGGGGTGGACCGGCCGGGTCGGGGCCAGGTGACCGCCGCGAGGCCGGCGAGGGTGGTCAGCACCGCCACCAGCAGCACCAGCAGGGCGAGGGCGAACGAGGACCGGGCCGGCGGACGTGGAGCGGAATGGCGGGGCGTTGCGTGCAGCTCAAGGCGGAGCTGTTCGGCCTCGGCGGCCAGCGCGGAGGCGTCGTCCGGCACGACCACCCGGCCCCACTCCGGTGGCAGGTCGGGCAGTCCGGGGCCGTCTGCGTCGGGCTTGCCCATCGGACCCCCAAGGACGTCTCGGCGAGCGGACAGCGGCTCGGCCTCCAGCGTCCCGCACGGGGCGGGCTGCCGCTACACCTGGGCGCGTACCCGGCCGGCGGGCTACCATGGGAGGAGCGCATAGCCCTTGATCTCGACGTTCGCGTCACTCGTACCGGGACGTCATCCGAGCGTTACGGAGCGTGGTCAAACCACTGGTTTGGCGGTCTGTCAAGCTGAAGAAAGACCTCTCACAGGGCCCCTGAGCTGCGCCAACGGTCAGGACAGCGGTGAGACATCGGTGCCTGAGCGTGTTACCCTAGACACAGCGAAAGGGGTTTCGAACCTATGGTTTTCAGTGTCGGCGAGACCGTTGTTTACCCCCACCACGGGGCCGCACTCATCGAGGCAATCGAGACTCGGGTGATCAAGGGCGAGCCTAAGCAATACCTCGTCCTGAGGGTCGCACAGGGTGACCTGACGGTCCGGGTGCCCGCCGAGAACGCCGAGATCGTGGGTGTGCGCGAGGTGGTCGGCGAAGAGGGCCTCGGCAAGGTCTTCGACGTGCTCCGTGCACCGCACACCGAGGAGCCGACCAACTGGTCGCGGCGTTACAAGGCGAATCTGGAGAAGCTGGCCTCCGGTAACCCGCTGAAGGTCGCCGAGGTCGTGCGCGACCTGTGGCGTCGGGAGCGGGAGCGGGGCCTCTCCGCGGGTGAGAAGCGCATGCTCGCGAAGGCCCGCGACATTCTCGTCGGCGAGGTCGCGCTGGCCGAGAAGAGCACCAAGGACGAGGCGGAGACGCTGCTCGACAAGGTCCTGACCGAGGCCTAGTCCCCGCAGCATCGTCGTACCCGATTCGTAGCGAACAAACCACCGAGGACCGCGACGTGACCGCGCAGCTCAATCCGTGCGGTGACGTCGCGGTCCTCGTGCCTGCGGCCGGTGCCGGCGTACGACTCGGCCCCGGCCGACCCAAGGCGTTGCGCCTGCTCGGCGGGGAACCCCTGCTGGTGCACGCGGTCCGCCGGCTCGCCGCCGCGCCGTCGGTGCACACCATCGTCGTGGCCGCCCCGGCCGCCGAGGTGGCGGCGGTACGCGAGCTGCTCGCCCCGGTCGCCCCGGTGACCGTGGTGCCCGGTGGCGCCGAGCGGCAGGCGTCCGTGGCCGCCGCCCTCGCGGCGGTCCCCGCCGGCCCGGAGATCGTCCTCGTGCACGACGCCGCCCGGGCGCTGACCCCGCCCGACCTGGTGGAGTCCGTCGCGGCGGCCGTCCGCGCCGGACACGACGCGGTGATCCCGGTGCTGCCCGTCGTCGACACGATCAAGGAGGTCGGCGCCGACGAGGTCGTCCTCGGCACCGTCGACCGTTCCGCCCTGCGCGCGGTGCAGACCCCGCAGGGCTTCCGCCGGGCGGTGCTGACGGCCGCGCACGCCGCCGCCGGTGACCCGCTCACCGACGACGCCGGCCTGGTCGAGAAGCAGGGCGTCCCGGTGTCCTGCGTCCCCGGCTCCGAGTACGCGCTGAAGGTCACCCGCCCGTTCGACCTGGCGCTGGCCGAGCACCTGCTCGCCACGGGCGCCTGACGCGTACCCTCTTCTCATGATCGTTCCCCGGGTGGCCATCGGCACCGACGTGCACGCCTTCGAGGCGGGCCGGCCGTGCTGGGTGGCCGGCCTGCACTGGCCCGACCAGGACGGCCTGGCCGGGCACTCGGACGCCGACGTGGCCGCGCACGCCGCCTGCAACGCGCTGCTCTCGGCGGCCGGCCTCGGGGACCTGGGCGCCAACTTCGGCGTGGGCCAACCCGAGTGGGCGGGCGCGTCGGGCGTCGCCCTGCTCACCGAGAGCGCCCGCCGGGTGCGGGCCGCCGGATTCGCGATCGGCAACGTGTCCGTGCAGGTGGTCGGCAACCGCCCCAAGATCGGCCCGCGCCGCGAGGAGGCCCAGCGGGTGCTCTCCGAGGCGGTCGGCGCGCCGGTGACCGTCTCCGCGGCCACCACCGACGGCCTCGGCTTCCCCGGGCGCGGCGAAGGGCTCACCGGCATCGCGGTGGCCCTGGTGTACGAGGCTCCGGCCGCCTAGGCTCGCCGCGATGTCCAGCGACGCCACCTCAGACCGCTCCG
This sequence comes from Micromonospora sp. CNZ303, assembly GCF_004345505.1. Lineage (NCBI taxonomy): Bacteria > Bacillati > Actinomycetota > Actinomycetes > Micromonosporales > Micromonosporaceae > Micromonospora > Micromonospora sp. CNZ303. The sequence goes on from NZ_SLVT01000021.1 coordinate 14,977, forward strand.
CCGCCGACGGCTACCTCCAGCGCGCCCAGCTCCTCGCCGAACTCGGTCGCTACGACGAGGCCGCGGCCGAGGTCTCCTACGCCGTCGCCCTGGACCCGGCCGACGCCGGGGCGCTGACCATGCTGTCCCGGGTCCACCTCGCGGCCGGCCGGCCGACGGAGGCGCGTACCGCCGCCGACGCTGCGGTCGCCGCCGCCCCCGACAGCGTTCCGGCGCTGGTCGCCCGCGCCCTCGCCCTCGGCGATCTGGAGGAGTACGCCGAGGCGGCCCGCACCGCCGACCGGATCCTGGCGCTGGGCCCCGACGACGCGTACGCGCAGAGCAGCGCCGCGGCGATCCTGGCCGGCTCGCGCAACGGGCAGCCGGCGCTGAACGCGGCCTGGCGCGGGGTCGAGCTGGCACCCGAGAACCCCCAGGCGCACCTGGTGCTCGGGCTGGTGGCGGCGAACATGCAGATGTTCGACCTGGCCGAGCGCGCCTACCGGGAGGCGTTGCGGCTGGACCCGCAGCTCGCCGAGGCCCGGCACGACATCGGCGTGCTCCGGCTGGAGCAGCGGCGCTGGAGCGAGGCGCTGGAACACCTCGCCGAGGCCGCGTCGATGAGCCCCGGGCGGGTCGACTCCGGCCGGACCATCTCGCTCGGCCTGCGCCAGCTCGTGGTCTACGGCGCGGGCTGGACGATGATCACCGCCGTGCTGATCGCCTGCATGGCGCCGGGCAGCCCCGGGCTGTCCCGCGTCGCGGCGGCGTTCGCGGCCCTCGGCGGGGCGCTGGTGGTCTGGCGCTTCGCCGCCCGGCTGCCCGGCCTGTCCCGGACCATCCTGCCGAGCCTGCTCCGCTCCGACCGCACGCTGGCCCTGGCCGTCTACGCGGCGGCTGCCGCCCCGGCCCTGATCCTGCTCTACGCCCTGGTCGGCACCCCGTGGCCGCTGGTACTCGCCATCCTCGCCGCGGTCGCCGCCGAACTCGCCGTGCTGTCCCGCACCACGGCGTGAGCCCGCACCGGCCGGCCGGCACCACCCGATCCGTCGGCTGGCCCGTCGGGGCCACCTGATCCGGCGGCTGGTCCGACGGAGACCACCCGATCCATCGGCGGGGCCGCCCGGTCCGTCGGGCTGGCCCTGGCGACCGACCTCAGCCGAGGGCGAGGGCGTAGAAGGCGCTGGCGTCCAGCCCGTCGAGCAGCAGCAGGTGGTTGAGCTCGTCGTCGAAGAATCCGCCCAGCGGGGCGGCGGAGAGCCCGAGGGCCGTCGCGCCGAGCAGCAGGTTCTGGGCGAGGTGGCCGGTCTCCATGGCGGAGAACCGGTAGCCGCGCAGCCCGTACCGGGCCCGGGCCCGGCGCAGGTCCGCGACCACGAACAGCCAGAGCGGCACCGTCTCGACGTCGAGCCCGTCGGCGCCGGGGACGACGTCGGGACCGGTGGGCGCGAACTGCGGGGCGACCCGGGACAGCCGGTCGGTGCCCGGATCGGGTGCCACCTGCCGGAGGGCGTGCCGCTCCGGCAGGTACTCGTAGAGTGCCGCCCGCACCGAGGCGATCCGGCGGGGCAGCACCAGCAGCCGGGTGGTCGCCAGGGCGCCCGGCGTCGGGTACGCCAGTCGTCGCTGGCCGCCGACCGCCGGCGCGGTGTCGCCCGCCGCGTAGCGCAGCAGCCGGCCCAGGTCCGCCACGCCGGTCTCCGCTCGGCCGAAGTCGTACCGGGTGCGGCGGTCGAGCAACACAGTGGCGAGCGTGGTGTCGGCGAGCGCGCCCGGCGTCGGCTCCGGCAGTGCCAGGGTCACGGCGTCGGCCAGGAGGGGGCGACCCGGCGCGGGCTCGACGGTACGGGGACGCTGGCTCGGCCACCGCGTGCGGACGAACTTCGACCCCTCGTGGTACGCGCGGTCCGGGGCGTCGATCCCGTCGGCGTGGAAGTCCGGCGCTGCGGCCGGTGCGCCGTACGCCAGCGACGTCAGCCAGGCGAGGTGGCACTCGGCCGGGATGCTCAGCCCGAGGCGGTTGTGCAGCATGTGCAGCTGCGAGGCGAGGATGCCGGGCACCGTGCCGAGCAGTCGACCCTGCCCGTCGAGCGCCCGTAGCCGCTCGACGTAGGCGGCGACCTCGTCCGCCCAGTAGTTCACGGAGGTGCCGGCCCCCCTGCCGCGCGTGACGATGTCGGCGATGAGCCGCTGCCGGGCCGGGTAGGCGGAGGCGTCGGCGTGGAAGTCGCGTTCCGCCGCCACCACGGCAGGGCCGAGGTCCTGACCGTTCGCCTCGGGCACCAGCGTCCACCCGTTGGCGTAGCCGCGCAGGAACCGGACCGCCTCGTGCCCGGTGAGGCCGCTGGCGGTGAGGAATCCGAACAGCAGGTCCACGGCCGTCGACCGGCGGCGGGCGGGTGGCGCGCCGAGCAGGGCCGCGGCGACCCGGCTGGACGCGGCGAAGAGTTCCTCGGCCGCGCCGATCGCGTCCGGGCCGCCGTACCGGTCGACCTCCGGCCGGTACGGCTGTTCGACCACGGTGCCGTGCGGGTGCCAGCCCAGCTCCGGCCGATCGCCGGTCCCGTGCCCCACGCCGGGCCGGTCGGATGTGTGCACTCCGAACTGGGCGTACCAGTCCGCCGGACGCAGTTCCCGGGCAGGTGGCGGCAGCGCGGCCACCGCTTCGACCAGCCCGGCGCGCATCCGCCGTACCGTCTCCGGCGTCGCGTCGGCGACCCGCCAGCGCAGGTGCGGGCCGCCCTCCCAGTACCGGACGAAGAACCAGGAGGAGATCTCGCCCCGGGCGAGCAGGTCCGTCGTGGTCGGCACGATGTGCTCCCGCAGCACCGTCTCGGTGCACTCGGGGCCGGCGTGCAGGTGGACGTGCAGGGCGGACCAGCGAGCCATGCTCGGCTCTCCTTCAGGGGAACGGGTGGGGCAGGATCAGGTGGTCGGGGGCGGCGAGCCGGGCCTGCCGCAGGCGGGGCAGGTCGACCCGCCGGTTGAGGTGCCCGAAGGTCATCGGCACGGCCCCGGGCGCGAGGACCTTCGCGGCGGCCAGGCCGAGGCGGCGTTCGGCCGCCCCGGTCTGGTCCACCACCAGCGGCGGCGTCCCGGCGGCGGCCATCGCGTCGACGACCCTGCGCAGCACCTCGGTCAGGTCGGGGTGCGGCCACCGCTCGCGCCAGCCGGCGAAGTGCTCGTCGAACGGTCGCGCCGGGCCGGCGGCGGCCTCCCGCAGCGCGAAGTCGAAGCGGGGCAGGGCCTGCGGCAGCAGGTGCAGGGCGGCGTGGTCTCCCAGTCCTTCCACCAGGTCGGCGTCGGCGAGCATGGCGAGCAGCCGGTCCCGCGGTGGGCGGGCCACCTTCGGCGCGACGGTCACGTTCACGCCGACCTCCAGGACAGCCGCCGCGGCGGCCCGGCGGGGATCGGGATGCGCCCCGGCGGCGGAGAAGGTCGCGCCCCGGTCTGGTCGGTCGGTGACGGCGAGGGCCCAGACGGCCGGTATCCCGACGTCACTGGTGATGTCGAGCAGGTGCAGCCGGTAGCCCTCCGCCGCGATCCGGTCCGTGAGGTGCCGGGTCAGCGGATCGACGTCGGGCGGCAGCGCCAGAGCCGGCGGCGTACGGCCGGCGTACCAGGTGAGCAGGAAGGCGTCCCGCTCGATCGTCTCCAGGCAGGCGTGCAGGATCGCCTCCTCCAGGCAGCCACCGACGGCGCAGCCGCTGGAGGACTCGTAGAGGAACCGGGCGGCCCCGGCACGGTCCACCCCGTAGTAGGCGGCGTGCTCCGGCACGAGGACAGGCCGGTCACCCACCAGGTCGTACGCCCACACCCAGGACGTCACCGTGTCCGGGGTGAAGGGGTCCAGCCGGTACCCGGGGTGGTGGACCGCCTCCGGCTCCGGCAGGCCCAGCCGGGCGGGGTCGACGGCGTCGGCGGCGAGTTCCCGGTAGCTGCCCAGCGTGGTCGTCCGGCGGGCCTGCGGGCAGCGTCCGGCCTCCCGCTCGACCGCCTCCAGCAGGGCCAGCACCTGCGCGGCCGGTTGGTCCGCCGCGCGACCGTATCCACCGACCCGACCGGAGCGGCCGGGCACGGGCATCTCGGCCGCCGCCAGCGCGAGCGGGCCCTGCCGGTCGGTGTGGACGTGCGTCACCGGCCCGTAGCGGGGGTCGACCAGTTCGGCGCGGAGCACGGCCAGGTCCGGCGGTCCGGGACGGACCCGCAGGCGGTCGGGTGCGGCCTGCCGGCGGGGGCGCAGGGCGATCGTGGCGGCCCCGGCCGAGTCGGCTGGCAGGGCACCGCAGTCCGGACAGTCCGGCACTGCTCGGATCAGGTGCCGACTGATCGCGCCGTCGCGGGCCGACAGCACGCTGGCCAGGCGCGGGTCGGCGTCGTCGGTGAGCTGGCCGGCGACCAGCGCGCCGACCAGCCCGTGCCAGTACGGCGGCAGCGGCAGCGGCCGGCCACCGGCGAGCAGCGTGGCGGTGCTGCCGGCGCCGAGGACGGCCTCCTGCCGGGTGTCGGCGCACCGCAGGCAGCCGCCGGCACCGGGGCCGCTCAACGGGCCGATCTCGATCGCCGTCCCGCGCCCCCGCACCGGCAGGTACGCCCTGCCGGCCGCGTGGGCGGCCCGCTGCTCGGCCAGGTGCCGGGCCACCGGCCAGTCCGCCGCGACGCCCACCACCACGGGCCGGTCCGTCCGCCGTACGGTCGAGGCGCTGACGGTGATCGCCCGGACCAGGCGGTCGTCGTCCCCGACGACCCGCATCGGGCCGTCCTCCGCCGCGCCTGGACCGGAGGACGCGGTGTCGAGGCCGACCGGTGGGCGGGCCGGCACCGATCCCGCCGTCGGTCCGGCGCCCGGCACCCCGTCACCGGCGCCCGCCCCGCCCCGCGCGGCTGGCGCCCCGTCACCGGTGAGCGCCCCGTCCCGCGCGGCGGGTGGCCCGGTCCGCGCGGCCGGTGGCCAGGGCTGTCGGCCGGTCGGCTCGCCGACGCGCTGGACGACCCCGCCGCGCAGCGACAGCGCCGTGCCGTCGGCGAGCCCGGCCAGCATGCGTACCACCTCGTGCGCCACGAGGGACGGCAGCAGCCGGTGGTCGGTCGCCGACACGGCCGGACCGCCGTCCGTGGCTGCGGCGGCCTGGCCTGCGGCGGCCTGGCCTGCGGCGGCCTGGCCTGCGGCGGCCTGGCCTGCGGCGGCCTGGCCTGCGGCGGCCTGGCCTGCGGCGGCCTGGCCCGAGGCGGTGTGGCCTGCGGCGGCGGGGTCACCGGGCGGGCCCAGCGGGCCGATCAGCGCGCCGTCCGGACGGATCGTCACCGGCAGCACCGCGGGCCGCAGGGAGCCGGGCTGCCGCGGTGCCGCCTCCGGCCACGGGGGAACGGGCGGCTCCCGACGCTCGCCGGGGTCCTCCGTCCGGACCCACACGACCAGGTCCGCGCCGCCGCCGTCCCCGGGCAGCTCCCGCAGGGCGTGGAGAGCCTCTCCAGGCGCGGCGGAGAGCCCGGACACGGCCAGTGCCGCCCGTACGGCCGGTGGGAGGTCGCCCTCGCCGGTGACCGCGACCGCACACCGCGACACCGCGTCCAGCGCGTCGGCCGGATCCTGCGCGAGCCCCGCCAGCCAGGCCGCCAACGGATGGCCGTCCAGCGGCACCCGGACGTCGACCAGGACGCCGTGCTCGGCGAGGAGACCGAGCAGCCAGCCCACCGCCCGGGCGGTCCGGTCGGGCAGTCCCAGGGTGGCGGTCGCCGGGTCGAGCCCCCGGCGGAGGGAGGGCTCCAGCCGTTGCCACAGCTCGCCGGCGACCGGCGGGCAGGTCACCACCGAGCTGGACCGCCAGCCGCTCACGAGGAGCCCGCCCTCGACCGCCCGGACCAGGGTGCCCGGTCGCAGGGTCACCTCACCCACGTCGCCTCCACCCGGGTCACCCGGTGCGGGCGGTGAGGGCGTCCTGCCATGTCACGCCGTGGATCTCCTGGGTGGCCTCGGCGAGCAGATAGGCACCGAGGTACCGCTCCAGCGGCGCGACGTCGCAGAGCGTCAGCAGCTGGTAGAGCATGTTCGTGCAGAACCGGTAGACCTGGAACTCCCGGCTGGCGGCGACCCGTTGGAAGCCCGACGCCTCCAGCGCCTGGTGGTAGGCGCTCGCCCCGCGACGGCTCAGGTCCCACCGGATCGCGGTGGCGTCGTCGAACGAGGTGGTACGCCGCCGGAACTCGGCGGAGAACGCCCCGTCGAGCGCGCCCGCGTCGTACGCCCGCTCGGCGATCCGCCACGCGGCCGCGCTCCACGCCCGCCACGCCGCCGCCACCGGCTCGGCGGTGTCCGGGGTGGACGCCTGGCGGACCAGGTCGTGGTACCTCCCGCCGGCCCGGTCGGCGAAGGCGGCGAAGCGCGGGCGCAGGAGCTCGTCCCGCTCGCCGAAGAGGAAGTCCTCCAGGTGCGACAGGAAGGTGTGGTAGCCGGACAGCAGCCGTCCCGGCCAGGTGTCGGCGTGCGCGGCCATGGCGGTGACCACGACGCCCACCCGGGCGGCCTGGGCGTCCCCGACGAGGGCGAGCTGGTCGAGCGACACCCGCACGGGAGCCAGCCCGGCGGCGAGGATGTCGGCACGGCACTCGACCGCGCCCGGCGTGCCGAGCAGCGCGGCCAGCGCACTCTGGTCGCCGTCGGTCACCAGCACCGTGTTGTCCGGGTGGATCGGGTCGTACGGGGGCGGTACGAGTTCCGCCCGGCCGGCCGCCTCGGACCGGCGTAGCAGCAGCTCCTCGTCGAGCCCGGCCCGGGACGGCGCCACCGCCAGGTGACCACGCAACCGTTCGGCGGCCTCGGCGGCGGCAGTGGCCCGTTGCGCCTCGGGGCCGCGTAGCCGAAGGCGCACGTGCGGGCCGTGCAACCAGTGCCGTTCCAGGTGGACGGCCAGCCCGGCACCGCGCAACCGCTCCGCGACGGGCAGGACGGCGTCGCGCAGCAGCGACGCCTTGGCCTCCTCGTGGTAGTGGCACACGACGTCGGTGGTCGGAGTCAGTCCGGTCGTGCTCGGCTCGGTCATGGCTGGGCTCCACTCGGCTCGGTGGTGCGGTCGGACGGCCGGCGCCGGTCAGTCACGGGAGGCCGCCGGGAGGTAGGTCTCGACGACCAGTTCGGTGACCCGGTGCGGCCGGTCGTGGCCGGCGGGGCGGGGCAGGGCCTCCTCGACGAGCAGCCGGCCGGTGATCCGCCCGAGCCATCGGGGCACGCAGCGCAGGTGCAGCGGGCTGGCCAGGTCGACGAACTGCGGCTTGGGCCGGGCGACCGCCTCCCGGAGCCCGGCGATCGCCGGGGGAGGCGGCGGGGCGGACGGACGTTCCGACGGCTGCCGCGCCGGGGTGCCGGGGTGCCGCGCGGCGTGGCCCGGTGCGGGCGGCCGTCCGTCGCGCCGGCTGCCCTGGTTCAGGAAGACCTGATCGGGCAGGTCCCAGCCCGCCCGCAGCGCCGCGGCGTCGGCGACCGACGGCGAGCCGAGCTCGCGAAGGTGCCGTTCGGCGCCCTCGTCGAAGCGCCAGCTCCGGCGGGCGAGGACGACGCGGCCACAGCGGAGCCGGTCGGAGACGACGGCCTGTCCGCCCGGGCCGGCCACCGTCCGGGTCGCGGCCAGGTGGCGGAGCCCCACCTCGCCGCTGCCCAGGTCGCCGAGCAGCGCGGCCACCCGGGCCGGCAGCGCCGGCGGCGAGAGGAACCCGAGGTACAGCACGTCGAGCAGGTCACCGGTGGCCGGATCGCGCAGCCGGATCTGGTCGCCGGCCAGGTCGTGCACCAGTTCGACCGAGGCGAGGTCGAGCCCGCCCAGCCGCTGGTCGTCGCCGATGTCCTCGCCGAGCAGCAGCGGGTGCAGGTTCGCGTTGAACCCGTGCACCGGCCGGAACTGGGCCACCCGGCCGGGCAGCACCCGGCGGAGCTGGGCGGCCACCGCGGCACGCATGCCGCTGTCGCCGAAGAGGTCCAGGAAGCGGCTGGTGAACCGGCCCCAGCCGCCGTAGACGTGGTTGAGGTGCAGCGACCCGTCCGGGCCGTGCTGACCGAAGAAGGCGTACGACACCGGCCGGGCCCGCAGCCAGCGGGGCAGTGCGGCGGCCGCCTCGGCGACCAGGCCGGCACCGATGACGGTCTCCACACCGTCGTTCCCGCCGTCGGCGCGTACCGCCCGGACCACCTCCTGCCGCAGCGTGGCCAGCTGGGCCAGCTCGGGCACCAGGGCGATCGGACCGCCCACCAGGGTCCCCTCCGGGGTCACCGTCGGCAGGTCGTCGAAGCCGGCGCCGATCTCGGCGAAGAACTGGCCGAGGTCGGCACAGCGGGCCCCGGGACCGTAGCGCTCGACGAACCGGTGTCGCAGGAGCCGGCGCAGCACCTGGTCCTCGTCGAACAGCAGCGCGAGGCTGGTCAGCGCGGTCAGGTCGGCGGTGTCCCCGGGCCGGCGGGTCAGGCGTGCCGGCCCGGGTAGCACGACATCCTCGGTGACGGGCGCCTGGGCCGGTGCGGCGGCCCCGAGCTGCCGCAGGGCCCCGTGCCAGCCGGCGTCGATCCGACGTACGAGCGGGCCGCGCCGCGCAGCGTCGACGTCCGCCAGCGACCGGATGTCCTTGTCGAGATGCCGTACCTGGTCGGCGAGGGCGGGGGCACCGGTGTCGCCGAGCCAGTCGGCGATCGCCGCCAGCGCCGCCGGGTCGTGCTCGGTGGTCGGCGGTACCGGGATCAGCAGGCGTTCGTCGCAGAGCTGGGTGACGAGACGCCGCGCGAGCCGCTCGGCCTCGGCGGCGTCCGTGGCGGGGCGCGCGGCGCCTCGGCCGAGGGCCGCCACGAGCTCCGCCGGCGGGTGTCCGTCGGGTGCGGCGCGGAGCACCCGGATGATCGCGGCCAGTGCGGGCCGCAGCGGCATCCGGACCCGTTCCTCCCGGATCACCGGCGTGCCGTCGGCGCCGGTCGTCGGGTGCTCGCGGTAGAACACCACGTGCCCGTCCTGCACGCGGGTGCCGGGCGCGAGCCGGTGCGGGGTGCGCAGAATCTGGTCCGGGCGGCTGGTCCCGGCCAGGAAGAGGCTGGTGACCAGGCTGGCGGGGGGACGGGTCACCGCCACCGGTTCTCCCGCCGTTGTCACGTCCAGGCCCGCCGCGAGGTCCGGGTGGGTCGGCAGCGCCCGGTCGGGCGGGGCGGGGACGGCTCCGTCGTCCGGCCAGGGGGCCCAGCCGACGATGGTGAACCAGGAGAGCGGGCTGGTCCGGGTGGTGGCTCGCAACGCGTAACGGAGCACGGTGGGTTCGGACTTGCGACCCCGGGCGTCCGGCTCGCCGCCGCGCGCCGCCGTCCGCTGCACCGCTGCCAACAGCTCGGGGCTGGTCAACGCGACCGCCCGGCCGAACGGCTCGCTGCCGCACAGGGCGGCGAGTGCGACGCGCTCCTCGGCCAGCGCCGCAGCCGACCCGGCGTCGACGGCGCCGGTGAGCCGGTCGATCTCGGCCCGGGCCCGCAACCAACGCCCCAGCGCCGGCAGCCGGTCGGGCAGGTCGCCGAGCCGGGCGCGCAGGTCGCTGGCCGGCGACCGGTCGTTGTGTACGTCCCGCCGCAGCGGCAGCAGGACCGAGCGGCGGTACGCCGTCGGGGCCTGACCGCCGAGCCGGTACAGCTCCTCGGTGAGTTCGGGTCCGAGGGCCTGGCAATCGACCAACCGATCGACGAGCTGGTCCTGGAGACGACGCAGGTGCCGTCCGACCGGACCGGCAGCCGGCAGGTCGACCGCCGTCCTGCGGATCAGCACGTACGGGGCGACCTGGACCTCCGGCGCGACTCGGCCGCCCGGTGCCGGCGACACCGGCGGGGCAGGGGACTGGCGGGTGGTTGTCACGGTCTCCTCCGTACGCGGTCGTCGGCAGCGACCCCGGTTGAGCCGGTGAGGCCGCGAAACGCCGGTGTCGGCGTCCCCGGCCCCACCGGTTCAGCCCCGGTCCGGTACGACTACTGGGGAAGCTGGGCGGCGCAGGACGAGTAGCCCAGCCACCGCCAGACGGCGGAGGTGCTCGCCGAGGCGCCGGTCTCCGGCAGGGCCACCGCGTCGCGCACGGCGTGCACCTCCAGCAGGTCGGACACCTCCAGGTCGGCCAGGTTGAGGTCTTCGAGGTCGGCCAGCGTGGCCGTCATGTCGCGCATCGTGTACTCCGGTTCCAGGGGGAATGTCGTCGACGAACAAGCGCACTTGTCGATGACAAGATGGACAGTGCGCAAGATGTTAGTCAGCTCCGCCCACGAACTATTCGTCCGAGCGTCCAGTCGCCGATGGCCGTACGACGGCTGCCGGCTGACGAACAGAAGGAACCGCGCTCACGCGGCCGATGTGCGGGAGGCCCGTCACCCCTACGCACGAAGGTGCCGCGGTCCGCGCCGCCGGAGGGCGGCACCGCTCACCCGGAACCGTCCGCCTAGGGGCGGCGGGCCCAGGTCCAGGCGTAGCCGTCGTCCTCGCACGCGGTCGCGGCGTCGCAGAGGTCCAGCGGCCGGAAGGTGTCGACCATGACGGCGAGTTCGTCGAAGAAGTCCGCGCCGATGGACCGCTCGGCGGCGCCCGGCTGCGGGCCGTGGGTGAAGCCGGACGGGTGCAGCGAGATCGAGCCCTGCTCGATGCCGGAGCCACGTCGGGCCTCGTAGTTGCCGCCGGTGTAGAAGAGCATCTCGTCGGAGTCGACGTTGTGGTGGTTGTACGGCACCGGGATCGCGTCCGGGTGGTAGTCGACCTTGCGGGGTACGAACGAGCAGATCACGAAGTTGGGGCCCTGGAAGGTCTGGTGCACGGGCGGCGGCTGGTGGATCCGGCCGGTGATCGGCTCGAAGTCGTGGATGGAGAACGCCCACGGGTACATGTGCCCGTCCCAGCCGACCACGTCGAACGGGTGGTGGGCGTAGACGTAGCGGGTCCAACCGCGCCGGTGCCGGACCAGCACCTCCACGTCCTCGCCGTCGACCAGCAGCGGCGCGTCCGGCCCCCGGACGTCGCGCTCGCAGTAGGGCGAGTGCTCCAGGAACTGGCCCCGCACGGAGAGGTAGCGCTTGGGCGGGCCGATGTGCCCCGCCGCCTCGACGGCGAGCAGCCTGGTCGGCGCGTCGCCGGTGGGCACCAGCCGGTGGATGGTCGAGGTGGGGATGACGACGTAGTCGCCGGGCACCGCGTCGAGCACGCCGAACGTGGACTCGACCCGCAGGGTGCCCGACTCCACGTAGAGGCAGTGGTCGCCGGTGGCGTCGCGGAACAGCGGGGACGGCCGGTCCGCCAGCACGTAGGCGATGCGCACGTCGTCGTTGGCGAGCAGGTACTGCCGGCCGAGCACCGGGTCGGCGCCGGCGCCGTCGAGCTTGTGGGTGCGCAGGTGGCGGGGCTTGAGCGGAAGGTTCGGCACCCGGGCGAACGCGGGCGGGGTGAACTCCTCGGCCGCCACGATCGCGGTCGGCGCGTGCCGGTGGTAGAGCAGGGACGAGTCGGAGGAGAAGCCCTCCTGGCCCATCAGCTCCTCGGCGTAGAGGCTGCCGTCGGGCTGGCGGAACTGGGTGTGGCGCTTGCGCGGCACCTCGCCGACGCTGCGGTAGTACGGCATCTCGCCTCCCGGTTCGTCCCGTTCACCGATCCAGCGGCGTCCGATAATCGGACGCTGTTGTCCGTTACTTGTAGCGTCCCGTACATTCTTGTCTCGTGTCAACGCAGGTGCCCGCGCTCGTCGACGGCCTCGTCGACGACGCCGCCGTCTTCCCGCCCGGCAGCGCGCCGCTGCCCGACGCCGTCGCCGCGCACCGGCGGCACCGCGCCTCCTGGTACGCCGACCTGGTCGGCCCGCTCCTGGTCCCGGCCACGAGGCTGCCCGAGGTGGCGGGCCTGCTCGGCGCCGACGAGCGGATCGCGGTCGGGGTGATCGGCGACGTGCCCCTCGACCGGCTCGACGAGGTGCGGGCCACGGCCGACCCGCGCATCCGCGTGCGCCAGGTGGAGGCGGCGGTCGCCAAGCGCGGCGAGGACCCGCTTCCCGGCCTGACCGAGCTGGTGGCGCTGGCCCGCCGCGCCGGTGCCGGTCCGGCCACCCTCGACGCCGTATACGCCGAGCTGCCGCTCACGTTCGGGCTGATGGGGGCGCTGGACGCGCTCGCCGCCGCCCGCGCCGACGGCGTGCCGATCGCCGCGAAGTTCCGCACCGGCGGGCTGGCCGCCGAGCTGTTCCCCACCCCGGCGGAGCTGGCCGCCGTGATCTGCGCCTGCCGGGACCGGGACCTGCCGTTCAAGCTGACCGCCGGGCTGCACCAGGCGGTCCGGCATCTCGACCCGGAGACCGGCTTCACCCACCACGGCTTCGTCAACGTGCTGGCGGCGACGCTGGCGGCCGCCGGGGGCGCCACCGTGGAGTCGGTCGCCGAGCTGCTCACCGCGACCGACCCGCGCCCGCTGGTGCAGTACGCCGAGGCCGGGCTGGACGGCCCGCGCCCGCTGTGGATCGGCTTCGGCTCGTGCAGCATCCTGGAACCACTGACCGATCTGATCCGGCTGGGGCTGGTGAACGGGGGCTTTCAAGCATGACCTGGGTGACGGGTGCCGACGGTTCGTCGTACGGGGTCGCCAACCTCCCGTACGGGGTGTTCCGCCACGCGGAGGGCGCGCCGCGCGTCGGCGTACGCATCGGCGACTTCGTGCTCGACCTGGCCGGCGCGGAGGAGGCCGGCCTGGTGCTGGCCGCCGGGACGCTGGGTCGGCCCACCCTCAACGACTTCATGGCCCTCGGTCGCCCACAGTGGACGGCCGTCCGGCAGCGGGTGACCGAGCTGCTCACCGACGACGCCCACCGGCCGGCGGTGGAGCCGCTGCTGGTGCCGCTGGCCGAGGCGCGGATGCAGCTGCCGTTCGAGGTCGCCGACTACGTGGACTTCTACTCCTCCGAGCACCACGCGTCCAACGTCGGCCAGATCTTCCGCCCCGGTCAGCCGCCGTTGCTGCCCAACTGGAAGCACCTGCCGATCGGCTACCACGGTCGGGCCGGCACGGTGGTCGTCTCCGGCACGCCGGTGGTGCGGCCGAGCGGGCAGCGGGCCACCCCGCAGGGCCCGGTCACCGGCCCGTCCGTACGCCTCGACATCGAGGCCGAGGTCGGCTTCGTGGTCGGCGTGCCCAGCCCGCTGGGCTCCCGGGTCGCGGCCGACGACTTCGCCGACCACGTCTTCGGTGTCGTGCTGGTCAACGACTGGTCGGCCCGCGACATCCAGGCCTGGGAGTACCAGCCTCTCGGCCCGTTCCTCGGCAAGTCCTTCGCCACCTCGGTCGCGGCCTGGGTGACGCCGCTGGACGCGCTGGGCGACGCCTTCGTCCCCGCCCCCGACCAGGACCCGCCGGTTGCCGCCTACCTGCGCGACGTGCCGCACCTCGGGCTGGACCTGCGCCTGTCGGTGGAGTGGAACGGCGAGCGGGTCAGCGAGCCGCCGTTCGCCACCATGTACTGGACGCCGGCCCAGCAGCTGGCCCACCTCACGGTCAACGGCGCCTCGCTGCGCACCGGCGACCTCTACGCCTCGGGCACCGTCTCCGGGCCGGAACGGGGACAGGTCGGCTCGTTCCTGGAACTCACCTGGGGCGGCAGCGAGCCGGTGAAGTTCGCCGACGGCGGGACCCGCACCTTCCTGGAGGACGGCGACACGGTGACGATCACCGCCACCGCGCCCGGCCCGGACGGCACCACCATCGCCCTGGGCGAGGTGACCGGGAAGATCCTCGCCGCCCGCTGACCCACCTTCCGATCATCGACGGTCCCCGGTCGCACAGTTGGTGCGACCGGGGACCGTTGCTTGCGCGTTGATCGTCGCGGATTCCGTCGCCATGCCGCGCCGGGGCCGGGCCGGACGCCCCCTTCCGGTCCCGGCCCGGCCGCCGGTTGGCGTACCGACGACAGGAAGGTGACGACGATGAACGATCTCCCGGGCGCGGTCTGGCGTACCAGCAGCCGCTCCAACGACCAGGGGCTCTGCGTGGAGGTGGCGGACAACCTGGTCGACGCCCTCGGCGTGGTGGGCGTACGCGACTCCAAGGACCAGGCGGGCCCCACGCTGGCGGTCAGCCCGCCGGGGTGGGCGGCCTTCGTCGGCGCGATCCGGGCCGGCCAGTTCGGTCGCTGACGGGTCGACCGCTCCGGATCGGGGCTCCCGGCGGTGGAAATTCCGCTCCGGGGGCCCCGGTCCGCGCTCACCCGGCGTACCGTCGAGGCCACGGGAGGTGGCATGTCGACGGTGGCGGTCACGGAGTTCGTGGAGGCGCACGACGTCGACCTCTGGCGGCTGCTGACCGACCTGACCACCCGCACCCGGCGCTTCACCGGGCCGGTGGAGGTGCTCACCCCCGGCCCGTTCGGTCCCGGCACCGTGTGGCGGGAGACCCGTTCCCAGCCCGACGGCACCGCGCTGGTCGAGGAGTTCCTCGTCATCGAGGCCGAGCCGCCCCGACGGTTGGTGCTCGGCTCCCGGGGCGCCGGCGTGGACTACCGGATCACCTGGGCGCTGCGCCCGGTCGAGCGGCGTCGCCGGGGCTGCACCGCCGTCACGGTCGAGCAGGAGGCGGTACCGACCGCCCCGTACGGCCGGGTGGTCGCGCTGCTGCTCGGCGGGCTGGCGGCCCGCGCGGTCGAGCGCGCGCTGCGGCAGGACCTCGCCGACCTGGCCGCCGCGGCGGCCACCAACGCGACCGAGGCGGCCTGAGGCGCACGCCGGGTGGTCCGAGGCGCACGCCGGGGCCTTACGTAGTGCCCGGCAGGGTCACCGCCGGAGCGCCCGGGCGCCGGCGACCTGACAGGGCCCGGACCGGCTCCGCTGGGTAGGGTGCCGGGCGGAGGTGCGGCATGGGGTTCCCGAACGGCCGGCGGCGGATCGCGGTGGCGGTCGCGGCGCTGCTGGGCACCGTCGCCGTCGCGGCGACGGTCTACCGGGTGCTCGCCCCCGCCGAGGTCAGCACGCCCGCGCGGGCCGGGTACCCGGCTGCCGCGTCCCCCTCAGCCGGCGTGATCGGTCGGCTCCCCGTGGCCCCGCTCGTCGTGGACGGCCGGCTGCGGGTCTACGCGGCCCACCGTCAGGTCTACGCCGACCGCCCGGTCGACGGCCGGCACCGGACGACCCCGTACTGGTCGTACCGCCGCTGGCCGGCGGCGCTCGACGGGGTCGTGGCGAGCGGGACGACGGTGGTCACCCGCTGGTCCGACGGGCGGCTCGTGGCGCTGGACGCCCGGACGGGCCGGGTCGCCTGGCGGGCGGACGGGCCGGCGCCGGTCGGGGAGCGGGCGGTCCGGCGCACCGGCGCGGCGACGGTCTGGGATCCGCAGGGGATCTTCGTGGCCCCCGCGCCCGACGGGCGGCAGGTGGTGGTGGCGGCCGGGGCGGAGTGGGCGCGTGCCGTGGACCTGGCCGACGGCCGCGAACTGTGGCGGTCGCACGTCACCGTCACGCTGCCACCGGGCGACACGGTCGCCGGGTGCCGGGACGCGCTCGGCACGACCGCGTCGGGACACCTGATCACCGTCGACTCCTGCGCGGAGCCGGCGACGGTGGAGTTCCGCGACGCCGCGACCGGCGCGGTGGGCATGCGCTGGCGGCCGCCGGATGCCGGCGACGAGCTGGTGGCGACCCTGCTGGGCTGCGGCACCGGCCGGACGGGGTGCACCGGGTTGCGGACGGCGAGGCCGGGCGACGACGCGGGCCGGGGCTGGCTGCTCGGCGCCGGGGAACCGGTCGCCGCCCCGGCCCTGGACCGGCCGGACGCCGAACTCGTCGGCGGGACGGCCGTGGCGGTCGTGGACGGGGTGGCGGTGGGCCGCTCGGCGCGTACGGGCGCGGAGCTGTGGCGCCGTCCGGGCCTGTCGCAGGCGCGGCTGCTCGCCGTCCAGCCCGACCGGGTGCACCTGCTGACGGAGACGAACGACCTGCTGACGCTGGACCCGGCGACGGGGGCGCAGCGGTCCTTCTTCGCGCTCAACGTGGGCTCGGACGGGATCGGCTGGGTGTCCGGCGCGGTGTACGCGGGCAGCGGTTTCGTGGCCGTGGAGCGGCTCCGCAAGCCGGTCGACCCGGCGGCGGACGACCAGCGGTACTACCTCACCTCGGAGCCGCTGATCCTCGCCGCGGCGTGAGCGGCGATCCGCGTCGCGTCGTGACACCCCGACCGGCCCGGCTGCTCGACAAATCGGACATAAGTTATTTATAGTCCCACTGTGCGCTTCCTGGCAGCCCTGTTGGGCGCGATCCTGATCCTCGCCACCGCCTCGCCGGCCGACGCCGCGCCGTCGGGCCGGACGGTCCGGCTGGCCCGGACGGTGGGGGTGGACATCACCGTTCCCGCCTCCGTCAACCTCGGCAGCGGGTTCACCGGCGGCACCATCACCCGCCAGTTGGGCACGGTCGAGGTGCGCGACGCGCGCGGCCCGGTCAACCCCAACACCTGGGTCGCCACGGTCTCTGCCACCGTCTTCGTCACCGGCGCCGGCGGGGCGCAGCGGACGATCGCGAACGACCGGGTCTCCTACTGGTCCGGGCCGGCGACGCGGAGCACGGGCGGCGGCACGCTGGTGCCCGGACAGCCCACCTCCGCCCAGGCGGTGACCCTGAACGTCGTCCGCGAGGCGTTCCGCAAGACCGCCGGCAGCGGCAACAACACGGTGGCCTGGGTGCCGACGATCCGGATCGCCATCCCGGCTGGCATCGTCGGGGGAACCTACCGCGGCACGATCACGCACTCTGTCGCCTGATGGGCGATTTGTCTCAAAGCTTCGTCATTGTCCCTGTTGCGACGTCTAACGTGCGTCTCATGAAGAAGCCACTTCTTGCCCTGACCGCCGCCGCGGCCGCCGTGGTGGCCATGGCGGCGCCCGCCGCGGCCGCGCCGACCGGCGACACCATCGTCACCTTCACCGTCGCGACCGCCGACCTCAACATCACGGTGCCCGCCTCGGTCAACCTCGGCTCCGTCTTCTCCGGCGGCGTCATCACCGGCGAACTCGGCACCGTCACCGTCACCGACAGCCGGGCCGCCCTGAACGCCACCTGGACCGTCACGGTGTCGGCCAGCTCCTTCACCACCGGCGGCGGCACGCCCGAGGAGACCATCACGCCGGGCCTGGCGGAGTACTGGTCCGGCGGGGCGACCAACACCACCGGCACCGGCGTGTTCGTGCCGGGGCAGCCCACCCAGGCCGACGCGGTCACGCTGAGCGTCCCCCGCACCGCCTTCTCGAAGACCTCGGGCAGCGGTAACAACACGGCGAGCTGGGCCCCCGACATCCGGATCGCCGTTCCGCCCACCGCCGTCGGCGGCACCTACACGGGGGTGATCACCCATTCGGTGGCATGACCGGGCCCGCGCCCTCGCCCTGGCGGTGACCGTCCTGGTCACGGCCGGGGCGCCGGCGTCGGCCGCACAGCCCTCGCCGGCTGCCGCCGGCCGCCCGCCAGCGCTCGCCGAGCCGCAGGTCCCCGAGGCGGACGTGCCGGCCGTCGAGCCGGAGGGGCGGAAGGGCCCGCACAGGCCCTCCGCCAGCCCTTCGGCGCAGCCGAGCCCGGACGCGCCGTCGACGACGGTCGGGATACGCCTGCTCGACGCCCCCGTCGAGCGACGCGACGACACCCGGGCGCACAGGTACATCGTCGACCACGTCCGCCCCGGCACCACGATCAAGCGGCGGATCATGGTGCAGAACAGCTCGGAGATCCGCCGGACGGTCGCCCTCTACTCCGCCGCCGCCGACGTCACGAAGAAGGGGTTCGTCCTCGCCCCGGAGCGCACCGGGAACGAGCTGAGCAGCTGGATCGACGTCGCGCCGGCGGAGGAGGTGCTGGCCCCCGACGAGGAGGTGGAGGCCCTCGTCACCATCGCCGTGCCCCGCAGCGCCGAGGCCGGGGAGCGGTACGCGGTGGTCTGGGCCGAGGTCGCCGGCGTGGACGGACAGAACGTGCGCAACGTCGGCCGGGCGGGGATCCGGGTCTACCTCTCCGTCGGCCCGGGCGGGGAGCCGCCCTCCGGCTTCGAGATCGGCCCGCTGACCGGCAGGCGGGAGAAGGACGGCACCCCCGTCCTCACCGCCCAGGTCCGCAACACCGGCAGGCGGGCGCTCGACCTGGCCGGCGAGCTGCGGCTCACCGAGGGGCCCGGCGGGCTCTCGGCGGGACCGGTGAAGGTGGAGGCGGGCACCCTCGCGCTGGACGGCAGCAGCACCGTCCGGGTCGCCCTGGACCGTCGGCTGCCGGACGGACCCTGGGCGGCGAAGCTCGACCTGGCCAGCGGCTGGACGAAGCGTTCCGCCACCGGCAGGGTCAGCTTCGGGCCCGTACCGGTGGCGGCCACCAGCGCCGTCGACCGCTCCGGGCAGGTGCTCACCGGAGGGCTGGCCACCTCGGGGCTGGTCCTGCTGCTGTTCGCGGTCCACGCGTACCGCCGCCGGGCCCGGATCCGGCAACCGGTGGAGGTCGCCTGAGAGTCCGGTCCGGTCCGCGAGGGGATGGCGGACCGGACCGGCACCTGCCTCAGGCCAGCGCGGTCTCCGCCGCCGCCAGGAAGGCGTCGTTCTCGGCCGGGGTGCCGATGGTGACCCGGACCCCGTCGCCCGCGAACGGGCGGACGATCACGCCCCGCGCCTCGCACGCCTTGCCGAAGTCCACCGCCCGGTCGCCCAGCGGCAGCCAGACGAAGTTCGCCTGGCTGTCCGGCACGTCCGGGACGAGCTTGCGCAGCGCCTCCGTGACGCGGTCGCGCTCGCTGACCACAAGGGCGCACCGCCGCCGTACCTCGTCCTCCTGGGCCAGCGCGGCGAGCGCGCCCGCCTGCGCGGCCATGTTGCTGGAGAACGGCGTCACGACCTTGCGGATCGCCGCCGCCACCGTCGGCTGGGCGACCAGGAAGCCGATCCGCAGGCCGGCCAGGCCCCAGGCCTTGGAGAGCGTGCGCAGCACGACCACGTTCGGCCGGTCGAGGTAGGTGAGGCCGTCCGGCACGTCCGGGTCGGTGACGAACTCGCGGTACGCCTCGTCGATCACGACCAGCACGTCCTCGCCGACCGTGTCCAGGAACCGGTCCAGCTCCGCCCGGCGCACCGACGTCCCGGTGGGGTTGTTCGGGTTGCAGACCACGATCAGCCGGGTCCGGTCGGTCACCGC
This sequence comes from Micromonospora sp. CNZ303, assembly GCF_004345505.1. NCBI lineage: Bacteria > Bacillati > Actinomycetota > Actinomycetes > Micromonosporales > Micromonosporaceae > Micromonospora > Micromonospora sp. CNZ303. Next base: position 34,127 of record NZ_SLVT01000021.1, read on the forward strand.
CGCCGCCATCGCCGCCAGGTCGTGCCCGTGCCCGGCGTCGTTGGGCACCCGCACGCTGGTCGCGCCGCTGGTCGCCGCGATGATCGGGTACGCCTCGAAGGAGCGCCACGCGTAGAGGAACTCGTCTCCGGGCAGGCAGGTGGTCCGGACGAGGTGCTCGGCCAGCGCCACCGACCCGCAGCCGGTGGCGATCTGGTCGACGTGCACGCCGTACCGCTCGGACAGCGCCTCGCGCAGCGCGAGCGCGCCCATGTCCGGGTAGCGGTGCACCCCGGCGGCGGCCCCGGCGACGGCCTCCACGACGCCGGGCAGCGGCCCGTACGGCACCTCGTTGCTGGCCAGCTTGATCGCCTCGGGGAGGCCCAGCTCGCGGGCCAGGTCGGCCGGGCTGCGGCCGGGCACGTAGTTGGGCAGCGCGTCCAGGTCGGGGCGGGTCAGCCGCAGCTCCGGCTGGTGACGTCCGGGGTCGGTCATGGGGTGTCTCCCGAGGGGTCGGTGCGGTCGTCGGGGGTGCGGTCGTTCGGGGCGGCGTCCCCGTCGGTGGCGGGCTTGTCGGTGGCGGTGCGCCCGCCCGTGGCGCCGCGGTCGCGTCGGGGGAGCTGGACCACCACGGTCTGTGCCCGCTTGTCGTGCAGCGCCTGGCGCAGCGGGTGATCGAAGAGCGGGGAGAGCGCGTCGACGAGCTGGAGCAGCAGACCCAGGCCGCAGCAGTACCAGAGCAGGGTGGGCAGGCCGAGGGTGTTCCACCGGCGCAGCGCCCGGCCGAAGCCGAGCGGCTCGTCCGCGCTCACCGGCAGCACCTTGACGCCCACCAGCCGCTTGCCGAAGGTCTGCCCGCCCGAGGCCGTCGTCGGCACCTCGTACGCGAGCCAGAGGGCGGTGGCGATCAGCAGGATGACGACCTGGAGGCCGCCGGCCTGCTCGCTGGGCTGCGGCAGGTTGTCGGTGGAGCTGTCGCCCGCCATCGCCCGCCGGAACACCTCCCGCCAGTACGGCGTGACCTCCTCGACCAGCCGCCAGACGAACCAGCCGTTCACCACGGCGTTCAGCGCGAAGACGACCGTGAAGTCGATCAGCCGCGCGACCAGCCGGGCGCCGAACCCGGCCAGCGGGAGCCCGTGCGGGCGCGGCTCCGGCGGCCGTCCGGGCCAGCCACCGGGTGGCCAGCCAGGCGGCGGACCGCCACCGGGCGGCCAGCCGGGCGGGGGACCCTGCGGGTGGCCGGGCCCCTGCGGCGGCTGCCAGGGATAGGGCTGCCCGGGGTGCGGCTGCCCGGGGTGCGGCTGCCCCGGGTGTGCCTGCCCGGGGGGTGGCTGCCCCGGGAAGGGCTGCCCGCCCGCGGGGGCGCCCGGCGCGGGCACCGGGGCCGCGGGTGACGTCGGGGCGGGTGCGGGTGGCGGCTCGGCCGGCGGCGGCCCCTCGGGCGGGGTGGCGTCGACGGGGATCGGTGCGCCGATCCAGCCCTCGCCGTCCCAGTAACGTCGGGTCTCCGGATCAGCCGGGTCGACGTACCATCCCGGTCCGACACTCATGGCCTGGCCTCGCTGCGCTCGCTCACGCAGACACCTTAACGACGACGGTGCCGGCGAACTTGTCGTGGAGGCACTGCTGCCAGGGCTTGTCCCACAACTGCCAGAGCCCGTCGAGGTAGCTGAGGCCGGGCAGGAACATGGCGGCGACGTACTGCACGGCGTACCGCTTGCCGGCGATCCGCCGGTCCAGCGTGGCGGCCGGGTCGAGCGGCACGACGCGCAGCTTCATCACCCGCTTGCCGTACGTCTGGCCCGTGCGCTTCATGTACTCCACGTGGTAGAGCCAGTAGAGCCCGAGCATGACCACGATCAGGCCCAGTTCGAGCAGCAGGATCGGCAGCATGACGTCGGTCAGGAACGACGCGGGATCGGGATCGGCGAGGGTGCCGTCCGGGTTGGTCCGGGTCAGGTCGTCCATCATGTTCCAGATCAGGATCAGGAACGGCGGCAGGAAGAGGACCATCGCCACCGCCGTGCTCAGCGCGACGTCGATCAGCGCGGCGAGCAGCCGGTCGCCGAAGCTGGCGAGCGGCTGGCCGCCCGGCCCGAGCGCCGGGGCCGGACGGGGCGGCCCCGCCCAGCCCGGGGGCGGCGGCGTCCAGCCCGGGGGCGGGACCTGACCGGGCGGGGCGTGTTGCGGTGGCACCGCGTACCCCTGACTGGAGGGACCGGACGGCGGCGCGAAGCCGCCGGCGGCGGGCGGAGGCCCACCGGCCGGCGGCGTCGGGTACGTCGGAGGCTGCGTCACGCTCGTCAGTGTTACAGGTTGCCGCGCGCTTCCTGCTCCCGCTCGATGGCCTCGAAGAGCGCCTTGAAGTTGCCCTTGCCGAAGCCGAGCGAGCCGTGCCGCTCGATCAGCTCGAAGAAGACCGTCGGGCGGTCCTGCACCGGCTTGGTGAAGATCTGGAGCAGGTAGCCGTCCTCGTCCCGGTCCACCAGGATCTTGCGGGCCTTCAGCTCCTCGATCGGCACCCGCACCTGGCCGATCCGGGCGCGCAGCTCCGGGTCGTCGTAGTACGAGTCCGGCGTGTCGAGGAACTCGACGCCGGCGGCGCGCATGGCGTCGACGCTGGCCAGGATGTCGTTGGTGGCCACGGCGATGTGCTGGGCGCCCGGGCCCCGGTAGAACTCCAGGTACTCGTCGATCTGCGACTTCTTGCGGGCGATCGCCGGCTCGTTGAGCGGGAACTTCACCTTGCGGGTGCCGTTCGCGACGACCTTGCTCATCAGCGCCGAGTAGTCGGTGGCGATGTCGTCGCCGATGAACTCGGCCATGTTCGAGAAGCCCATGACGCGCTTGTAGAACTCGACCCACTCGTCCATCCGGCCGAGCTCGACGTTGCCGACCACGTGGTCGACGGCCTGGAAGAAGCGCTTCGGCTGGAGGCCGGCGTCGATCATCGGCTGCCGGTCCACGATCGGCTTGCGGGCCACGAAGCCGGGCAGGAACGGGCCGGTGTAGCGGGAGCGGTCGACGAGCGTGTGCGCCGTGTCGCCGTACGCGGCGATGGAGGCCATCCGGACGGTGCCGTGCTCGTCGCTGACGTCGTGCGGCTCGGTCAGGCCGGTGGCGCCCTGCGCGGTGGCGTGCGCGTACGCGGCGTCGACGTCCGGCACCTCCAGCGCGATGTCGGAGACGCCGTCGCTGTGCCTGGTCACGTGCTCGGCGCCCGGGGCGTCCGGCCGGACCGCGCCGGTCAGCACGAACCGCGCCGAGCCGCTGGTCAGCACGTACTGGGCGTGGTCCCGGTAGCCCTGCTCGGGGCCCCGGTACGCCACGCAGGTCATGCCGAACGCGGTCGAGTAGTAGTGCGCGGCCTGCTTGGCGTTGCCCACCAGGAAGTGCACGTGGTCGAGGCCCTTGACCGGGAACGGGTCGCGGCTGATGTCGTGGTCGACGGCGCCGACGAGCACGTCGACGTCGACGTCGTCGGACGCCTGGGGTCGGTCGATCGCCTGGGTCATCGCGGTCTCCCTCAAGTTCCGGTCGGCCCCGTGGCCGCCGCCGTCGGTCATGTGCTGTGGTGCTTGTGGTGCTGCGATGGTGCTGCTGTGCGGTGGTGCTGTGGCGAGGATCGCGGGGAAGTGCCGCACTGGGCAACTGTCGCGCCCATGCCTGGTCAGGTTGCGCATTCAGTAGGGTGATATGCCATGAGTGCTGGTCAGGGTGTACAGCTCGACGCCCTCGACGCGCGGTTGATCGAACTGCTCGCCGAGGAACCGCGGATCGGGGTGCTGGAGTGCTCCCGGCGCCTCGGGGTCGCCCGGGGCACCGTGCAGGCCCGGCTGGACAAGCTCGTCGAGCGGGGCGTCATCTCGGGCTTCGGGCCGGAGATCTCCCCGGCGGCGATCGGGTTCGGAGTGACCAGCTTCGTCACCCTGGAGATCAGCCAGCGGGACGGGCACGACCTGGTCGCCGCGCACCTGGCCGCGATCCCGGAGGTGCTGGAGGCGCACACCATCACCGGCTCCAGCGACCTGCTCTGCCGGATCGTGGCCCGCTCGAACACCGACCTCCAGCGGGTGATCGACCAGATCGTCTCGTACGAGGGCATCCGCCGCGCCTCGACGATCATCGCCCTGGCCGAACAGATCACCTACCGCACCCTCCCCCTGATCCGCTCCGCCGCCCAACGCTGAGCAGGCGCGCGAGAAAGGGGGGCGACACGGCGGCGCGGGACGGCGGCGGCGCGGCGGTCGTCGCTACCGTGTGCGTGTGGCGAAGGCGGGCGGCCCCGGGGGGTGGCGTGGCGGGCTGCTGCTCGCGCTCGTCGTCGTCGTCGCGCTCGCCGCGACCGGAGTGTGGAACCCGTTCCCCGGGATGTGGGACTGGGTGAACCGGAGCCAGCCCATCTCCGAGCCGGACGTGGTCTGGCAGCAGCGCGTCGGCGGCACCCCGCGCAGCGTGACCATCGCCGGCGAGACCGTCGTGGTCGAGCAGCGCACCCGCGTGGAGGCGCGCAGCCTGGCCACCGGCGCCCAGCTGTGGGAACGCAAGGCCGACTGGGCCGCGGTGGCCGGCGGCGACCGGGACTCCGTCGTCGTCGTGGGCAAGCTGCTGGTCAAGGGCTACGAGGTGCTGGACCCGACGACCGGCGCCACCCGGCGGCGCAACGGCGACGCGGTGGCCGTCTGGACGTACCGCAACATGCTGCTCGACGCCCGCTGCGTCGAGGCCACCGACTGCACGGTGAGCGCCTGGGACGCGCGCGGCACCGCACCGCTCTGGACGGCCTTCGTGCCCGGGGTGCGCAGCGGGCTGCTCGGCGACAATCCGGGGCTGCTCGACACCCGCCGGCTCGACGCCGTCCGCATCGACGACGGGGTGGCCGGCCCGGAGCCCGTACCGCCGCTGCTCGGCTTCCCCATCGACGGCCGGGTGCACGTCCTCGACACCGCCACCGGGCGGGTGCTCCAGGACGTCGAGCCCGGCCGCGACGAACGGCTGTCCGTGGTCGGCGGTCGGCTGCTGCGGATCACCGCCCGCTCCCAGGACGGCACCTGCTACTTCGCGATCTCCGGCCGGGACGCGGCGACCGGCCAGGAGACGTGGCAGCGGGCCGGGATCAACCTGCGGACCGCCGACAACGCCGGCTGCGTGCAGCGGGAGGACCCGCACGGCGCGCGCAACGTGCTGATCGGGGTGGCCCCGGACGCCCGCGAGGCGGTCCTCGACGGCTACGACGGGCGGCTGCTGCTGGTCACCTCCGCCGGGGAGAAGCTGCTCGCGGTCGACGACCGGTACGCCCTGGTCCGGCCGGCCGACAAGCGCGCGGTGGTCGGCCGGGAGCTGGGCGCCGGGCGCGTCCGGTGGACCCGTCCGACCGGGCCGAAGGCCGGCGCGGCGCTCACCCCGTACGCGGCCGTGATCGCCGACGAGAAGCCGTCCCGGCTGGTGGCGCTGGACCCGCGTACCGGGCGGGAACTGGCGAGCCTGCGCACCTCCGCGAACGCCCTCGCGGTCGGCCCGAGAGGCATGATCATCGGTGAGGGGCGGGAGATCGGCTACGTCCGCTTCGGCGGGGTGCCGGGCGCCCCCGTCCCGCCGCGCGACGGCGGCGTACCCGGACCCGGCGGCACGGCGGGCGTACCCGGGCCGGAGGACAGCTGCGGCCCGAAGCGGGAGCTCTGCCCCGGGTGAGAGCGTCGTCCCAGGACCCACCCGGCGGGTGGGACTGATCGACCCTTCTGCCCTAGGCTTTCCGCTCATGAGCAGTGCCGCCGCGTTCTCGTACGCCCCCTTGCTGCCGACCGGCCCGGACCAGACGGAATACCGCCTGGTCACCGACGAGGGCGTCGACGTCGTCAACGGGCCGGGGGGTCGCCGGTTCCTCACCGTGGAGCCGACCGCGCTCACCGCGCTGACCGCCGAGGCGATGCACGACATCGCGCACTACCTGCGCCCCGCGCACCTGGCCCAGCTGCGGGCGATCATCGACGATCCGGCGGCCTCGCCGAACGACCGGTTCGTCGCGCTCGACCTGCTGCGCAACGCCAACATCGCGGCCGGCGGCGTGCTGCCGATGTGCCAGGACACCGGCACCGCCATCGTGATGGGCAAGCGCGGCCGGCACGTGCTCACCGACGGCAGCGACGCCGAGGCCGTCTCGCGCGGCGTCTACCAGGCCTACACCCGGCTCAACCTGCGCTACTCGCAGCTCGCCCCGCTGACCATGTGGGAGGAGCGCAACACCGGCAGCAACCTGCCGGCCCAGGTCGAGCTCTACGCGGAGGACCCCGACGGGCAGCCCGACGCGTACAAGTTCCTCTTCATGGCCAAGGGTGGCGGCTCGGCGAACAAGTCGTACCTCTACCAGGAGACCAAGGCGCTGCTGAACCCGACGCGGATGATGCAGTTCCTGGAGGAGAAGCTGCGGTTGATCGGCACCGCCGCCTGCCCGCCGTACCACCTCGCCATCGTCATCGGCGGCACCTCCGCCGAGTACGCGCTGAAGACCGCCAAGTACGCCAGCGCCAAGTACCTCGACGCGCTGCCCACGTCCGGCTCGATGAGCGCGCACGGCTTCCGGGACCTGGAGCTGGAGGCGGAGGTGCTGGAGCTGACCCGCAACTTCGGCATCGGCGCGCAGTTCGGCGGGCGCTACTTCTGCCACGACGTGCGGGTGGTCCGGCTGCCCCGGCACGGCGCCTCGTGCCCGGTGGCGATCGCCGTCTCCTGCTCCGCCGACCGGCAGGCGGTCGCCAAAATCACCCCGTCGGGCGTGTGGCTGGAGCGGCTCGAGACCGACCCGGCGCGCTTCCTGCCCGACGTCACCGACGAGACGCTCGACGCGTCCGAGGTGGTCCGCGTCGACCTCAACCGGCCGATGGACGAGATCCGCGCCGAGCTGTCGAAGTACCCGGTGAAGACCCGGCTGTCGCTGACCGGCCCGCTCGTCGTGGCCCGCGACATCGCGCACGCCAAGATCGCCGAGCGGCTGGACGCCGGCGAGCCGATGCCGCAGTACCTGCGCGACCACGCCGTCTACTACGCCGGCCCCGCCAAGACCCCGGAGGGCTACGCGTCCGGCTCGTTCGGCCCGACCACCGCCGGCCGGATGGACGCGTACGTGGAGAAGTTCCAGGCCGCCGGCGGCTCGCAGGTCATGCTCGCCAAGGGCAACCGTTCCGCCCAGGTCACCCGCTCCTGCCAGCAGCACGGCGGCTTCTACCTCGGCTCGATCGGCGGCCCGGCCGCCCGGCTCGCGCAGGACTGCATCAAGCACGTCGAGGTTCTGGAATATGCGGAGCTGGGCATGGAGGCGGTCTGGAAGATCGAGGTGGAGGACTTCCCGGCCTTCATCGTGGTCGACGACAAGGGCAACGACTTCTTCGCCGAGGTCACCAAGCCGGTGCTCACGGTCGGTCGCCGCTGACCCGCGTACGCGAAGGGGCGCCGGGCAGATGGCCCGGCGCCCCTCGTCGTCTCCGTGCGTCAGCTCGCCCGGCTGGCGTGCTGGTCGGTTGCGCGGACCGCGAGGAAGACCCTCTGATGGAGTGTGGATACTTCCGCGATCTCAAGTGCGTGACCATGCGGTGGCGGCCGGCTTCCGACCGGCCTGGCTGCGCCGGTCGGACCGTACCGCCGGATGTCGGCCAGGCTGTCGACCCGGCTCGCCGCGATCATCTGCACGTCGGCGCGCGGCGCGGCAGGATGGTACGCGTGACGACTCCAGAGGCGACGGGTTACCGGATCGAACGCGACTCGATGGGCGAGGTGGAGGTGCCCGCCGAGGCGCTGTGGCGGGCGCAGACCCAGCGCGCGGTGCAGAACTTCCCGATCTCCGGCCGGGGCATCGAGCCGGCCCAGATCCGGGCGCTGGCCCAGATCAAGGGGGCGGCGGCCGAGGTCAACGGCGAGCTGGGCGTGATCGACGCGAACGTGGCCGCGGCCATCGCCGCCGCCGCCGCGCACGTGGCCGAGGGCGGCTACGACGACCAGTTTCCGATCGACGTGTTCCAGACCGGTTCCGGCACGTCGTCGAACATGAACACCAACGAGGTCATCGCCACGCTGGCCAGCCGGGAGCTGGGCCGGGACGTGCACCCGAACGACGACGTGAACGCCTCGCAGTCCAGCAACGACGTCTTCCCGTCCTCGATCCACCTGGCCGCCACCGAGGCGGTCGCGCGGGACCTGCTGCCCGCGCTGGCCCACCTGGCGGAGGCGCTGGAGGGCAAGGCGGCGGAGTTCGAGACCGTGGTGAAGGCCGGGCGTACGCACCTGATGGACGCCACCCCGGTCACCCTCGGGCAGGAGTTCGGCGGGTACGCCGCCCAGGTCCGCTACGGCATCGAGCGGCTGGAGGGGGCGCTGCCCCGGCTGGCCGAGCTGCCGCTGGGCGGCACGGCGGTGGGCACCGGCATCAACACCCCGCTCGGCTTCGCCGCGAAGGTCATCGAGAAGCTGCGCGGCTCGACCGGGCTGCCGCTGACCGAGGCGCGCAACCACTTCGAGGCGCAGGGCGCCCGGGACGCGCTGGTGGAGACCTCCGGGCAGCTGCGTACGGTCGCCGTCGGTCTCTACAAGATCGCCAACGACATCCGCTGGATGGGCTCCGGCCCCCGCGCCGGCCTGCGCGAGCTGCGCATCCCCGACCTCCAGCCCGGCTCGTCGATCATGCCGGGCAAGGTCAACCCGGTGGTCGCCGAGGCGGTGCGACAGGTCTGCGCCCAGGTGATCGGCAACGACGCCGCCGTCGGGTTCGCCGGCTCCCAGGGCGACTTCGAGCTGAACGTCATGCTCCCCGTGATGGGCCGCAACCTGCTGGAGTCGGTCCGCCTGCTCGCCGCGTCGAGCCGGCTCTTCGCCGACCGACTGGTGGTCGGCCTGGTCGCGGACGCCGAGGTCTGCCTGGCGTACGCGGAGGGCTCGCCGTCGATCGTCACCCCGCTCAACCGCCACCTCGGGTACGACGAGGCCGCCTCCATCGCCAAGGAGGCGCTGGCCAAGCAGGTCTCGATCCGCGAGGTGGTCGTCTCCCGGGGACACGTCGACTCGGGCAAGCTGAGCGAGACCCAGCTCGACGAGGCACTCGACCTGCTCCGGATGACCCACCCCTGAACCCGGCCCCGGCTGGCCCTGGCCTGGCCTGGCCTGGCTTGGCCTGGCTTGGCTTGGCCTGGCTCGGCTCGGTTCGGCCTGGCCCGGCCTCGGGATGGCTCGGCCTGAGGCCGGGCGTCGCGTCACTGTCGAGCTGCCCCGTGCATGGGACCAGAGCGGCAGCTCGCCAGATCGCGGCTGGTTCGCGAGCCCAGGCTGGGCCTCTGGTGGCTGGCGTCTCTCGTCGAGCCGACGGCCCCGGCTCTCACCGTCGTTCACGGCTGCACGGTCGTTCGGCGAGCGATGGCCATTGGCTGTGCCGACGATGCGATGCCGGCGGTGCGCGTGGTCGGCTCAGTGCCGGCTGGCGGTCTTGCGGGCGCGGTAGGCGGTGACGGCGGCGCGGTTGCCGCAGCCCGCGTCGCAGAACCGGCGGGACCGGTTCTTCGACAGGTCGACCAGCACGTTCTCGCAGTCCGGGTGGTCGCAGATCCGCAGCCGGCGCAGCTCGCCGGTGCGTACGAGATCCGCCAGCGCCATCGCCGCCTCGACGGCCATCCGGGTCGCCAGCGGCGCGTCACGCGGCACGGCGTGGATGTGGTACGGCTCGTCGTCGTGCGTGATGAGCTGGGGCAGCGCGTCGTTCTCGCGCAGCAGCCCGTTGACGATGGCGACGATCCCCTCGGTGTCGGCGTACCAGACGCGGCGCAGCCGGGGTCGGAGGTCGCGTACCGCCCGCAGTTCGTCCTCGCTGTGCTCGTGCCGCCCGCTGTAGGTGTGGGCGATGAAGAACGCGTCCAGGGCGGCGACGTCGGGCAGGCCCTCACCGGCGCGGCCGTCGGTGTTGACCAGCGCGGCCATGGCAGTCAGGGAGCATTCCGTGTCATGGGTGAAGAGCAACTTGACTCCTGTCGTGGCGCCCGCCTAGCGTCATGAGCATAGTGGCAGTTTACTCATGACAGTGGGAGTGGATCGATGCGTCAACCACCCGCCGCCGGGCTCGGTCTCGGCCTCGCCCTGCTCTCCGCCGTCACCTTCGCCACGTCCGGCACGTTCGCCAGGTCCCTCATCGACGCCGGCTGGTCGGCCGAAGCCGCCGTGGCCGCCCGGGTCGGCGTCGCCGCGCTGGTCGTGGCGGTCCCGGCCGTGCTCTCCCTGCGCGGCAGGTGGGGTGTGCTGCGCCGCAACCTCGCCGCGATCGGCGTGTTCGGGCTGCTCGGGGTCGCCACGGCCCAGGTCTGCTTCTTCAACGCGGTCCGCTACCTGCCGGTCGGCGTCGCGCTGCTGCTCGAGTACCTCGGGATCGTGCTGGTGGTGGGCTGGATGTGGCTGGTCCACCGGCAGCGTCCACGCCGGCTGACCGTCGTCGGCTCGGTGGCGGCCCTCGCCGGCCTGTTCTTCGTCCTGGACCTGACCGGCGCCGGCGGGCTCGACCCGGTGGGCGTGCTCTGGGGGCTCGGGGCGGCGGTCGGCCTCGCCGGCTACTTCGTGCTCGCGGGGCGGGTCGACGAGGAGCTGCCCTCGGTGGCCATGGCCAGCGGCGGCATGGCCGTCGGGGCCGCCGTCCTGCTGCTGCTCGGCGCCGTCGGCGCGTTGCCGCTGCGGGTGTCCCTCGGCGAGGTCACCTTCGCCGGGCAGCGCACCAGTTGGCTGGTGCCGGTGATCGGCCTGTCGCTGGTCGCCGCCGTCGTCGCGTACCTCGCCGGAATCGCCGGCACCCGGATCCTCGGCGCCCGACTGTCGTCGTTCGTCGGGCTGACCGAGGTGATGTTCGCCGTGCTGATCGCCTGGCTGGTGCTGGGCGAACTGCCCACCGTGGTGCAACTGCTCGGCGGCGCTCTGATCGTCGCCGGTGTCGCCCTGGTACGCGTCGACGAGCTGCGCGCTCCCCGTGCCGGCGATCCGCAGCCGCAGGTCGCCGAGCCCGCCGTGCCGTGACTCGCACACGCCGTCCGGCGGTGCCCACCACGGATGAGAACCAGATTCGCGTGATAGCCGACGTTGCTATGGCGGAAAGTGCCGCGGTGTTGTCTGATGGCTGCCACGTCCCTCAACGAGAGGATCCGATGTGGTGAGCAAGCGCTTCACCGCCGGTGCCGTCGCGTCCGCGACGGCGCTGGCACTTGCGGTGACAGGCATGAGCGTGCCGGCCAGCGCCGAGCCGAGCAGTGCCCGTACCTTCACCGTCGTCGCCGAGGACGGCGTCTCGGCGGACGCCGCGATCGCCGCCATCCGGTCGGCGGGCGGCACGGTGGTCTCCCGCTCCGACGACGTCGGCATGTTCCGGGTGACCAGCGACCGGGCCGACTTCGCGGCGAAGGCCACCGCCGCGACCGCGCTGATCGGCGCCACCGAGCAGAAGGCCATCGGCCGCAAGCCCAAGCTGGACCGGGTCGAGCAGGAGCACCTGCTGGCCGCCGCCGCGGCCAAGGGCGCGGGTGCCAAGCGTGGCAAGAAGATGGATCCGCTGGATGACAAGCTCTGGGGCCTGGAGATGATCCGGGCGGACCAGGCCCGCAAGGTCGAGCCGGGCGACCGCCGGGTCACCGTCGGCGTGCTGGACACCGGCGTCGACGCCAGCAACCCCGACATCGCGCCGAACTTCAACTGGGCGCTGTCCCGCAACTTCGCCCCGGACATGGTGGACGTCGACGGCCCGTGCGAGGTGGCGAGCTGCCTCGACCCGGTCGGCACCGACGACGGCGGGCACGGCACCCACGTGGCCGGCACGATCGGCGCCGCCGCCAACGGCTTCGGCCTCTCCGGCGTCGCCCCGAACATCTCCCTGGTCGAGCTCAAGGGCGGCCAGGACTCCGGCTACTTCTTCCTGGAGCCGGTGGTCAACAGCCTGCTGCACGCCGGCAAGGTCGGCCTGGACGTGGTCAACATGTCCTTCTACGTCGACCCCTGGCTCTACAACTGCACCGCCAACCCGGCCGACTCCCCGGAGGACCAGGCCGAGCAGCGGGCCACCATCAAGGCCATGAAGCGGGCGCTGAACTTCGCCCACGCCCGGGGCGTCACGCTGGTCGGCGCGCTGGGCAACAACCACGAGGACCTGGGCGCCCCGCGTACCGACGTGTCGAGCCCGGACTACGGCGACACCGCGCCCTACCCGCGCGAGATCGACAACGACAGCTGCTGGGACCTGCCCACCGAGGGCCCCAACGTGATCAGCGTGTCGGCGGTCGGGCCGTCGGGCAAGAAGTCGGACTTCTCGAACTACGGCACCGAGCAGACCGCCGTTGCGGCGCCCGGCGGCTGGTTCCGTGACGGCTTCGGCACGGACACCTTCCGCACCGACGCCAACATGATCCTCTCGACGTACCCGAAGAAGGTGCTCCAGGAGGAGGGCTCGGTCGACGCGAACGGCAACATCGTCGCCGGGTTCGAGGAGACGGTCTTCAAGCAGTGCAAGGCCAACGGTGAGTGCGGGTACTACACCTACCTGCAGGGCACCTCCATGGCGGCCCCGCACGCCTCCGGCGTCGCCGCGCTGATCGTCAGCAAGCACGGCAAGAAGGAGCGGCACGGCGGCTTCGGCATGGCGCCGAAGCTGGTGGAGCAGCACCTCTACCGGACGGCGGCCGAGCACGCCTGCCCGGAGCCGCGCCTGCAGTCGTACGCCAACGAGGGCCGGGACGCGGAGTTCGACGCCTACTGCGCCGGAGGGCTGAACTTCAACGGCTTCTACGGTTACGGCATCGTCGACGCGTACGCGGCGGTGAAGACCCCGCTGAAGCCCAACGCCCGCCCGTAGGGCTGGACGGCAGGGGCCCGGCCGACTCGTTCGGCCGGGCCCCTCGCATGTCCGGCGGTGGGCGGCCGACCCGCCGGACGGTGGCGAAAGCGCACCGGTCACTGGCGCCAGCCCCGGGCCCCGAGCGCGGCGCGAACCTCGCGCAGGACACCGGGGAAGTCCTGGCGAAGTCGCCTGCCGGTCACCGGCAGCACGAGCCAGCCGGCACCGACCAGTGTGGCGATCCGGTCGAGGTGCCCACCGCCTGCCTCGGCGTGCTGCCCGTCCCGGGCGACGGCGACGCGGTACGCCGGCCACGCCAGGCCGGCGTGCAGCACCAGCCCGGAGGCGACCCGGACGGGGTGCCGGGCGGCGGGGCGCGGCAGCCCGGCCAGCACCAGCCGCACCCGTAGCTCGGACTCGGCCGGCGACCGGGCGCCCGGATCCGCCAATCCGAACACCCAGCGCGCCCGGCGACCGCCGGGCCGGTCGGCGTTGCGGTCGGCGACGTCGGCGAGGGCCTCGCGGCTGGTCGACCCCTGTCGGAGCAGCGAGTCGACGATGCCGACGGCACGGAGCGGCTCCAACCAGACCGCTGTCTCCCACGCCGCCGAGGTCGGGTCCGTGGCGACCGGCACACCGGCGGTCCGCAGGTCCGCCACCCGCAGGCCGCCCGGGGACGGGAGGACCGCGGTGCGCCAGCCGCCGGCGGGCGGGCGGACCGCCGTGCTCAGGTTTCCAGCGGCCGGGCGGACTGGGACATCCCGGCGGACGGCGGGCTGGCCGACCGCCGTGCCCGGACCGCCGCCCGTCCCCCGGGACCGGGCAGACGCGTACGACGGCGACGTGGCCGGACCCATGGAGTGCACGCGCAGGCCCCGCTGCGGGCCGAGGCGCATCGCCCTGGGGACGAGGACGTGCACGTCGTCGGCGAAGGAGGCGGCGTGCTCGACGCCGTGCAGGTAGGCCGCCGAAGGGCCGGCGACGACCGCCTCGGGCGGCAGCCGCAGGGCGGCGGCCCGGCAGGCGAGGGCGTGGTCCCGTTCCAGCCGGGCGTCGGCGTAGACGTCGTGGCGCAGGCGCAGCCAGGCCGAGCTGCGCAGCTGGTGCTCGGTGACCAGTCCCTGTCGGATCGCGTCTGAGCCGCGGAAGACCTGCCAGGCCAGTACGCCGGGCCGGTGCGGTGGAGGTGGCATGTGGGGCAGCGTGCCCGCCGTCCGGCCCCGCCCGACAGCCCTGTGGACAACCGGGACCGCCCCGACGAATGCCGACTGTGGACAACCGGCACGGCGGGGCGCGGATGTGGTAGAGCGCCCGCGCCCGCGGACGGGCGGCGGCTCAGGAGAGGGCGGTGGCGATGGCGGTGGCTGCGGCGAGGACCTGCGCGCCGACCACCCCGGCGTCCAGCGGGGCCAGCGCCACCACCCCGACGCTCGCCTCCAGGCCCGGCACGCCGAGCACCGGGGCGGCCACGCCGTACGCCCCGGATTGCAACTCCCCGGCGGTGCTCACCGGGCCGGCGGCGCCCGCCCGGCCGGCGAGGATGGCCCGCCCGGCCGCCCCGCGCTCCAGCGGGTGCCGCGCCCCCGTCCGGTACGCGACGTGGAACGACGTCCAGCTCGGCTCGACCACGACGAGCGCGACCCCCTCGCCGCCCTCGACCACCGTCAGGTGGGCGGTCGCGCCGGCCTGCTCCGCGAGGCGGCGCAACGCGGGCAGCGCCCCCTCGGCGAGCAGCGGCTGGGCCCGCCGGGCCAGGTGCAGCACCCCGGCGCCGAGGCGCAGGCGGCCCTCACCGTCGCGGCGCAGCATGCCGTGCGCGGCGAGCGCGCCGACCAGCCGGTACACCGCCGCCCGGCCGACGCCCAACCGGTTCGCCGCCTCGGTGACGGTCAGCCCGCCCGGCGCGTCGGCGACCAGGTGCAGCAGTCGCAGCCCCCGGTCCAGCGTCTGCGCCGTCTCCCCGCCCCGCGCCGTCGTCTCCACGCCCAGCAGCGTACGACCCGGCTCCGGACAACCCAGGAATGCGGGGGCGGCTACCCTTGTACGGTGACGCTACGCCTGTATGACACCGCCACCCGATCGGTGCGGGACTTCGTCCCGCGGGAAGCCGGCAAGGTGGGGGTCTACCTGTGTGGTCTCACCCTCCAGGCCCCGCCGCACATCGGTCACCTTCGCTCCGGCGTCAACTACGACGTGCTGCGCCGCTGGCTGCTCGCCGCCGGTTACGAGGTCACCTTCATCCGCAACGTGACCGACATCGACGACAAGATCCTGGTCAAGGCGATGGAGCGGGGCCAGCCCTTCTGGTCGATCGCGTACGCCAACGAGCTGGTCCTGGCGGAGTCCTACCGGGCGCTCAACGTGCTGCCCCCGACGTACGAGCCGCGGGCCACCGGGCACATCCCGGAGATGCACGAGCTGATCGCCAAGCTCATCGCCGACGGGCACGCCTACCCGGCCACCGACGACTCCGGCGACGTCTACTTCGACGTCTGCTCCTGGCCGGCCTACGGCTCCCTGTCGGGGCAGTCGCCGGACGCGATGCAGTCGGCCGGGGACGCGCCCGACCGGGGCAAGCGCGACCCGCGCGACTTCGCGCTGTGGAAGGGCGCCAAGCCCGACGAGCCGGCGGACGCCTACTGGCCGTCGCCGTGGGGGCGGGGCCGGCCGGGCTGGCACATCGAGTGCTCGGCGATGTGCTGGCGCTACCTCGGCGCCGAGTTCGACATCCACGGCGGAGGGCTGGACCTCACCTTCCCCCACCACGAGAACGAGATCGCCCAGTCGCAGGCCGCCGGGCTGCCGTTCGCCCGCTACTGGGTGCACCACGGGCTGCTCAGCATCGGCGGCGCCAAGATGGGCAAGTCGCTCGGCAACGCCCTCGACCTGACGTACGTCGACTCGCTCGGGGTGCGCCCGGTGGAGCTGCGTTACTACTACGCCGCCGCGCACTACCGGTCCCGGATCGACTACTCGGAGGACGCGCTGCGCGAGGCGGCCGTCGCGTACCGCCGGATCGAGGGCTTCGTGCAGCGGGCCGTCGAGCGTGTCGGCGCCGGCCAGCTCGGCGAGCTGCCGGGCGCGTTCGCGGCGGCGATGGACGACGACCTGAACACCTCCGCCGCGTTCGCCGTCCTGCACGAGGTGGTCCGCGACGGCAACACCGCGCTGACCGGCGGCGACGATGTGACCGTCCGCACGGCGCTGGCCTCCGCGCGCGCCATGCTGGATATCCTCGGGGTCGACCCCCTCGACCCGGCGTGGACCGGTGGCGGCCGCACGGACGACCTGCGCGGCGTGGTGGACTCGCTGATCGCGCTGGCCCTGGAGCAGCGCGCACAGGCCCGCGGTCGCAAGGACTGGGCCGCCGCGGACGCCGTACGCGACCAGCTCAAGCAGGCCGGCGTGGTGGTCGAGGACACCCCCCAGGGCCCCCGTTGGACTATTGGAGAGCAGGACTGATGGCCGGCAACTCGCAGCGCCGTGGCCGGCGTCTGACGCCGAAGGCGGGAGCCCCGAAGGGCTCCGGTGGCAAGAACAAGGACGCCCTCGCCGGGCGGGGCAGGACCCTGCCCGCCGACGAGCGGCCCTGGCACAAGGCCTACTCGGGCACCGAGAAGCTGCCCCAGCGCACCGCCTGGAAGCAGGACAAGGAGCGCCGGGCGGCGGCCGAGGAGGGGCGCGCCCCCAAGATCGGCCAGCCGGGCAGCAAGGACACCACCTGGGGCAAGGGCGGTGGCCGGGGCGTGCCGACCACGGGCGGGCGCGGTACGGGCGGTCGGGGCGCCAGGCCCACCGGTCGTGGCGGCCCCCGGGTCGCGCCGGGCCGCAAGTCCAACCCGTCCAAGGACACGCCGGAGCTGCTGGTCGGGCGCAACCCGGTGCTGGAGTCGCTGCGTGCCCAGGTGCCGGCGACCGCGCTCTACACCGCGCAGGGCATCGACGCCGACGACCGGGTCAACGAGATCGTCCGGACGGCCGCCGACCGGGGCATCGCGATCCTGGAGATCAGCCGGGCCGAGCTGGACCGGATGACCGGCGGCGTGCTGCACCAGGGCATCGGGCTCCAGGTGCCGGCGTTCGCGTACGAGCCCTTCGAGGACCTCGTCGCGGCGGCGCTGGAGCAGGCCGCCCCGCTGCTGGTGGCGCTGGACGGGGTGACGGACCCGCGCAACCTCGGCGCGGTGATCCGGTCCGCCGCCGCCTTCGGCGCGCAGGGTGTCTTCGTACCGGAGCGGCGGGCTGCCGGGATCACGGCGACCGCCTGGCGGACCAGCGCCGGTGCGGCGGCGCGGGTACCGGTCGCCCAGGTGACGAACCTGACCCGGTCGCTGAAGGCCTGTCAGGACGCCGGCTTCCTGGTGGTGGGCCTGGACGCCGACGGCGAGACCGACCTCTACGACCTGGAGGCCGCCGTCGGCCCGCTGGTCGTGGTGGTCGGCTCCGAGGGCCGGGGGCTCTCCCGGCTGGTCGGCGAGACCTGCGACCTGACGGTCAGCATCCCGATGGTCTCCGACGTCGAGTCGCTCAACGCCAGCGTCGCCGCGGCCGTCACCCTCGCCGAGGTGGCGCGCCGCCGGGCCGCCGAGGGCTGATCCGCAGACACGGAGAAGGGGCGGTCCGCCGATGGCGGGCCGCCCCTTCTCCCGCCCGGGGGCCTACAGCCGGAGACGACGATGGGGGCGCCCGCCGGTCGGCGGGCACCCCCATCTCGTCGTACGTCAGATGCGGTGGCCGGTGCTCGCGTTGAAGACGTGGCTGCGGCCCTCGCGCGGCTTGACGAACACGGTGTCGCCCATGTTCGGCATGGTGCGCCGGTCGGTACGGACCACGAAGCGCTCGTTGCTGCCCTCGAGCGCGGCGTGGCCGTAGATGTTGGCGTCCGAGCCGAGGTCCTCGACCAGCTCGACGACGACGGGCATGCCGCCCTCGGTCGGGCTGACCAGGTCGCAGTCCTCGGGGCGGAAGCCGACGGTCACCTTGTTGTCGCCGCCGTCGGCGCGGGCCGCCTCGACCTGCTCACGGGTGAGCGGGATCTGGAGGTCGGCGAAGGCGGCGCCCCGCTCGCTCAGCTGCACGGTCTTGATGTTCATGGCGGGGGAGCCCATGAAGCCGGCGACGAAGACGTTGGCCGGGGTGTCGTAGAGCGCCCGCGGGGTGTCCACCTGCTGGAGCACGCCGTCGAGCATGACCGCCACCCGGTGGCCCATGGTCATGGCCTCGACCTGGTCGTGGGTGACGTAGACGGTGGTGACGCCCAGCTTCGCCTGGAGCGACGCGATCTGGGTACGGGTCTGCACACGCAGCTTCGCGTCGAGGTTCGACAGCGGCTCGTCCATGAGGAAGACCTGCGGCTCGCGGACGATCGCCCGGCCCATGGCCACCCGCTGGCGCTGACCGCCGGAGAGGGCCTTCGGCTTGCGGCCCAGGTACTCCTCCAACTGGAGCAGCGCCGCCGCCTCCTTGACCCGCCGGTCGATCTCGGCCTTCGAGGTCTTGCGCAGCTTGAGCGCGAACGCCATGTTCTCGTACACCGTCATGTGCGGGTAGAGGGCGTAGTTCTGGAAGACCATCGCGATGTCGCGGGCCTTCGGCGGCAGGTGGGTGACGTCCCGGTCGTCGATGTGGATCGAGCCCTGGTCGACATCCTCCAGGCCGGCGAGCATGCGCAGGCTGGTGGACTTGCCGCAACCGGAGGGGCCGACCAGGACGAGGAACTCGCCGTCGCCGATCTCCAGGTCGAGCTGGTTGACGGCGGGACGCTCCGTGCCCGGGTAGATCCGGGACGCCTTGGAGTAGGTGACCGTAGCCATGGTGGGGTGCTTCCTTTCACCGGCAGGAACGTGCCGGACGATCCGAGTGAAGGAGCGGCCGGCACGGGACGCGCCGGCCCACGGGCAACCTCTCGGTGATCGAGATGTCGTCCGTGTCACTGCACGGTAAACGGCTTTCCGCCACCTGCCAAGGCGGGGCGCACGGGGTGGGACGGACCGCATAGACATTCCGGTCACTCGGGCACGGGCGGACATCAATCGACCGTCAATGTCGGTCCGCCGCACGGGGGCGGAGACGTTTCCGGTGGTCGGGGGGCCTGCCGCGGCGGAAATCCGGACGTCAGTCGCTATGCTGACCTCGGCACCACACGCCCCTGTAGCTCAGCTGGCCAGAGCACTCGCCTTGTAAGCGAGATGTCGCCGGTTCGATCCCGGCCGGGGGCTCCAATTCCATCAGGCCTTTCGTGCCCGACGCTGTCGCGCGCTGCGGCGCGCGAGTTCTCCATGTCGGGGAGAACGCCGTGTCTCTCCCCGCCGCCACCTCCACTTGCCTGTCGGGAAAGACCGAAGTACTTTCTTGTGAGGAAAGTACCCGGCCGGCCCTGGAGGGGAACTGTTGGACGCCCGCGAAGCTGAACGGACTCTGTCTCAGGCGGCCGAGCGCCGCCGTCAGAGCATCGAAGCGGGCACCGCCGCATGGCCTCCACGGGTGTGGTGGAGCATCTGCCTCAGCGTCCTCGCCCTGGGTCTGCTCATCGACGCCGACATGATCTGGCTGTGGGGCCTGCTGATGGTCATCGGTCTGGGGGTGGCGTGGAACCGCGGAGTGCAGCTCAGGCCCACCCGCTCTTCCAGGCGCTGGACCGCGGTGCTGGCGGCGACCTTCGTGCTGGCCTTCGTCGCCGACGTCGCCGTGCAATTCGTGGTCCGTGCCCTGCAGTGGCCGTTGCCGAACACCCTCGGCGCTCTTGGCGCCCTCGCGACGATCGCGCTGCTCAGCCGTCCGGTGCAGGCGCGCCTGGCCGCCAGCTTGCACCCGTGAGCCGCTCTGAGCCGGCCGCGCCCGCGGCCAACGGCGTTCCGCCCGCAGGGGAGCTGGATGCGTTCCTGCACACCCCCGCCCGGTTGAACATCTGCGCTCTGCTCGCCCCGGCCGAGTGGGTGCTGTTCTCCTTCCTGCGTGACAGCATCGGCACCAGCGACTCTGCGCTGTCCAAACAACTCACCGCACTCGAGCAGGCCGGCTTCGTGGAAGTCCGCAAGGACCGCAGTGTCCGGCATCGGACCTCTGTCCGCCTTACCGACGACGGGCGCAAGGCCTTCGACGCCTACCTGTTCAGCCTCGAGCAGCTCGTCGCCCGCGCGCGCGGGCGCAGCTGACGGTGCGCAATCCCAAGCGGGCTACGCCAACCGCCGCACGAGGCCGGTCCGGTCACCCCCGGGCGCCCCTGCCGTGACCGGCCGCCTCCGTTCCCGGTGGTCCGCCGCGAGCTGAGGCTGCCCTGGCGCAGCGGTCGTGTCGAAGTGGACCTCGACGTCGTAGATCAGGCGGAGGGGCCTGCCGTTGGTGACGCCGACGAAGACCGGCTCGGCGGCCGGGGTGCGGCCGTGGCGCCAGACCTCGTTCCGGGCGGCTTCCCAGGACTCGTGGTGGTGCTTTCCGTGCTCGACCTGGCCGTCGACCAGGTCTTCGGCGGCGTGCGACTCCCGCATGACGTGGGCGACTGGCGCGACGACTTCCGCACGCTGGCCCGGGACTGACGGCGGCCATCCTCCGGCACCCCTGGGCGGCGAGCCTGATCGGGCGTCCCATGCTCGGCCCCAACGTGCTCGCGCGCACCGTAGCGGGCCCGGCGTGGCGGCACCCTATGCTGGGCGGCGTGAGCAGGGCGACGGAGGAGTCGAACCGGGCCATGCTGCGCGCCCGGGACGCGATGGACCGCGCGTACGACCAGCCGCTGGACATCCCCGCCCTGGCCCGGATCGCGTACGTCTCCGAGGCGCACTTCATCCGCACCTTCCGGGCGACCTTCGGCGAGACCCCGCACCGCTACCTCCAGCGGCGGCGGGTGGAGCGGGCCATGTACCTGCTGCTGCACACCGACCGGGACGTCACCGACGTCTGCTACGCGGTCGGCTTCGCCAGCCTGGGCACGTTCAGCCGCACGTTCCGGCAGATCGTCGGGGAGTCGCCGTCGGAGTACCGCCGGCGCAAGGCGCCGACCGCCGCCGTGCCGATGTGCTTCACCAAGGCCTGGACCCGGCCCAGCAGCTTCGGGCAGCAGAGGTCAGTTTTGGATAAGCAGCAGGTCAGGGGAGCCCCGTAGCGTTTCCGGCATGACGATGAACGCGATCAGCCGCTCCCAGATCTACGTCCTCGATCAGGACGAGGCCCTCGACTTCTATGTGGGCAAGCTCGGCATGGAGGTCAACACCGACCAGGACCTCGGCTTCATGCGCTGGCTCACGGTCAACCTCCCCGACGACCCGGAACGGGAGATCCTGCTGGAGAAGCCGGGCCCGCCGGCGCTGGACCCGGCCACCGCCGAGCAGGTCCGCGAGCTGCTCACCAAGGGGGCGCTGGGTGGGTTCCTCTTCATGACCACCGACGACGCGCAGAAGACGTACGAGGACCTCGTGGCCAAGGGCGTCGAGATCACCGACGAACCGATGGAGCGCCCGTACGGGATCGACTTCGGCATCCGCGACCCGTTCGGCAACAAGATCCGCATCGGCCAGATGTTCCCCAGGGGCTGACCTGGCGGCAGGGAGCCATGATCGGGAGGCGTGCCGCCGGTGGCACGCCTTTCGATCGCGTACGAGGGGGACGCCGTGGGGACCCGCCTGCTCTACCTGGCCCGGCACGGCGAGCAGGACCGCCCGCCGGGCACCCCGCCGGGCGTCGACCCGCCGGAGACCGGCCTGTCCGACCGGGGCCGCCGGCAGGCGACCCTGCTCGGCGAGCGGCTGCGCGGCGTGCCCGTCGACGCCGTCCACCACGGCCCGCTGCGGCGCGCCGTCGAGACCGCCGAGCTGGTCGCGGCGGCGCTGCCCGGGGTGCCGGTGCACGCCGCCGAGGAGGTCGGTGACCACCTGCCGCACGACACCGGTCCGGCCGGCCTGCCGCCCGCGTACGCCCGGCTGCTGGCGGGTTTCTCCCCGGCGGAGCGGGCCGACGGGCCGCGACTGGCGGCGGCAGCCGTGCGGCGGTTCGCCACCGCCCCGGACGACGGGGACCGGCGGGACCTGGTCGTCACGCACACGTTCCTGATCGCCTGGTTCGTCCGGCACGCGCTCGACGCGCCGGAGCGGCGCTGGCTGGGGTTCAACGCGCACCACTGCGGGCTGACGGTGATCCGCTACGGCCCGGGCGGTCCGCCGACCCTGCTCGCGGTCAACGACACCGCCCATCTGCCGCCGGAGCTGCGCGGCACCGGCCTGCCGGAGGACTACCGGTTCTGAGGGCCGGAGGGCTCCGCCCGTCCTTGTGCGACGGCGCGGGGCGGGGTAGGGGCGGCTCAGGCGGTGGCGGTGAGCAGCAGTTCCACCACCGCGCGGGTCGTCGTCGGCGCGCCACCGTCGGACGGGCAGTCCACGTAACCGGTCTCCACCGTCCCGACCGTGAGTCGGTAGTCGAAGGCGTCGTGGCAGGTCGTGGGGGCCGACGGGCGGCCGGCCTCGGCGGCGAGCGCGGGGTCGGCGACGAGCCGGCGCAGCCGGTCCAGGTCCGCGCCGGAGAGCCGGCCCGTGCGGCGCGACCCGGCGCGGTCGACCGCGCTCCATCGTCCGTCGGGCTCCACCGTCACGGTGTCGCCGCGCCCGGCGAACCCGCCCGAGCGGGTCAGCACCACGCGTGCCGCCGCGGCCGTCGGTGCGGAGGTGGGCGGCGCCACGGTCGGTGCGGACGGGCCCGCCGGGAAGCTCTCCGGCGGCGGCACCCGGGGCGGCTCGGTCGTCGTGCAGCCGGGCAGGGCCGTCACCAGCAGCGCGATCTTGACGCAAGCCATCGAGACTGATCTCATTCCGCTCGGACGCGCGGCGCGGCGGCGCGGTTCCCGCCGGCCCCGGTTCCACCGAACGGTCAGTGTCCCGGGCGGAATCCGGATCACCTCTTCTCTTTTGGGTCGTCACATCGTTATATCTACATGCGTGACTATCCCTGTCGCGCATACCCCCGTTCAGGAGGGCACGTGAAAAGACCCATTGCCGCCGTCGGTACGGCCCTGCTCACCAGCGGCCTGCTGACCGGCGTCGCCACCCCGGCGCTCGCGGCACCCCCCACCGCCCCCGCCCCGGGCGGGCCCGCCGCCGCCGCGGCGAGCGTCCTGCGGACCAACCCCGGCGCCGTGCAGGGCACCGGCGCCGAGTCCTACCAGGTGCACAGCACCAAGGTGGACGCCAACGGCGCCGCCCACACCCGCTACACCCGGACCTACCAGGGCCTGCGGGTGTACGGCGGTGACTTCGTCATCCACACGACCCCGAGCGGCGGCTACGCCGGCTCCTCGGTCGGTCTGGACGCCCCGCTGACCCTCCCCACCACGGCGAAGGTCACCGCCGCGGCGGCGAAGAAGGCCGCCCGCGCCGAGTTCTCCGGCACGCTCACCGCCGTGGGCACTCCGGAACTCTTCGTCGACGCCAGCTCCGGCAAGGGCCGGCTCGCCTGGGAGACCGTCGTCACCGGCTGGCACCCGGACGGGCAGACGCCGTCGCGGTTCCACGTCGTCACCGACGCCACCACGGGCAAGGTCGTCGGCTCGTACGACGAGATCGAGGCCGTCGCCGGCACGGGCAACAGCGTCTACTCGGGCACCGTCACCGTGGACACCACGCTCTCCGGCAGCACGTACCAGATGATCGACCCGCTGCGCGGCAACGGCTCCACGTGCGACATGAACAACGGCACGTCGACGTGCACCACGTTCACCGACGCCGACAACACCTGGGGCACCGGCGCCGCCTCCAACCGGCAGTCCGCCGCCGTGGACGCGCACCACGGCGCCGCCAAGACCTTCGACTACTTCAAGAACGTGCACGGCCGCAACGGCATCTTCGGCGACGGCCGGGGCGTGCCGAGCCGGGTGCACTACGGCAACAACTACGTCAACGCCTTCTGGGACGGCTCCCGGATGACCTACGGCGACGGCAGCGGCAACTCCCGGCCGCTGGTCTCCATCGACGTGGCCGCCCACGAGATGAGCCACGGCGTGACCGAGAACGTCGTCCCCGGCGGCCTGACCTACTCCGGCGAGTCCGGCGGCCTCAACGAGGCCACCAGCGACATCTTCGGCAACATGGTCGAGTTCTACGCCAACAGCTCCGCCGACCCGGGCGACTACCAGGTCGGTGAGAAGATCAACATCAACGGCAACGGTACGCCGCTGCGCTACATGTACAACCCGTCCCTGGACGGGTCGAGCGACAGCTGCTGGTCCACCGCGACCAGGAGCAAGGACGTGCACTACTCGTCCGGTGTCGCCAACCACTTCTTCTTCAACCTCGCCGAGGGCACCGGGGCCACCTCGTACGGCACCTCGCCGGTCTGCGGCTCCGCCCCGGCGGTGACCGGCATCGGCCGCGCCAAGGCCGAGAAGATCTGGTGGCGGGCGCTGGACGCGTACTTCACCTCCAACACCTCGTACGTCAACACCAGCAACCCGGCCAACACCGCCCGGGCGTACAGCCTGCGCGCCGCGACCGACCTGTACGGCAGCTGCTCCACCGAGTACCGGACCGTCCAGGCGGCCTGGACCGCGGTGAACGTGGCCGGCAACGACGCGCCGTGCTCGACCGGCAACGACTTCTCGGTCTCGCTCTCGCCGACCTCCGGCGCGGTGAACCCGGGCGGCTCGGTCTCCACCACCGTGGCCACGGCCACCACCAGCGGCTCGGCGCAGACCGTGACGCTGTCGGCCGCCGGCCTGCCGAGCGGCGCGACCGCCTCGTTCAGCCCGGCCTCGGTGACCTCGGGCGGCTCGTCGACCCTCACCGTCGCCACCACGGCCGCCACGGCGCCCGGCACCTACACGGTCACCGTGAACGGCGCCGGCTCGGTCACCCGCAGCGCCACCTACACGCTGACCGTGAACGGCACCGGCGGCGGCTGCACCAGCCCGGGTCAGAAGCTCGCCAACGCGGGCTTCGAGTCCGGGGCCACCGCCTGGACGCAGACCTCGGGCGTGATCGGCCAGCACGGCACCGCGCAGCCGGCCCGCACCGGCACGTGGAGCGCGTGGATGAACGGGTACGGGACCACCCGCACCGAGACGCTCTCCCAGTCGGTGAGCCTGCCCGCCGGGTGCACGTCGTACAACTTCAGCTTCTGGCTGCACATCGACTCGGCGGAGACCACCAGCAGCACCGCGTACGACACGCTGCGGGTGCAGGTGCTCAACTCCTCCGGGACGGTGCTGGCGACCCTCGCCACGTACTCGAACCTGAACAAGGCCGCTGGCTACAGCCAGAAGTCGTTCTCGCTGGCCGCGTACAAGGGGCAGACCGTCACCCTGCGGTTCACCGGCGTCGAGGACTCGTCGCTCCAGACGTCCTTCGTCGTGGACGACACCGCGCTGAACGTCTCCTGACGTAGCCGTACCGTCGCCGGCCCGGCGACCACCCCGCCAGGGTGGTCGTCGGGTGGGCGCCGTTATGGTCGCCGCACGCGTCGCCGCTCCCGGCGGCCGGGCGGTACGTCGAAGGGGTGGTGACGGTGGCGGACGCGGAACTCCTCGTCGAGGTGGCCGGGCCGGTGGCGACGGTGGTGATCCGCAACCCGGCGCGGCGCAACGCGATGACCACCGCCATGTGGCGACGGCTGCCGGAGCTGCTCGACGGGCTGGAGGCCGACCCGGCTGTCCGGGCGCTGGTGCTCACCGGCGCGGGGGACACCTTCTGCGCCGGCGCGGACCTGGGCGACCTGGACGAGCTGCTGGACGCCGGTGACGCCAGCGTCGCGGTGGCCGCCGAGGAGCGGCTCGCCGCCTTCGCCAAGCCCACCGTCGCCGCCGTCCGGGGCGCGTGCGTGGGCGGCGGCTGTCAGCTCGCCGTCGCCTGCGACCTGCGGGTCGCCACCACCGACGCGCGGTTCGGCGTGCCGCCGGCGCGGCTGGGACTGGTCTATCCGGCGCCCACCACCCGCCGGCTGGCCCGGCTGGTCGGTCCCGCCGCGGCCAAGCACCTGCTCTTCACCGCCGAGCTGATCGACGCCGAGCGGGCGCTGCGGGTGGGCCTGGTCGACGAGGTGCTGCCGGGCGACGGGCTCGCCGCCCGGGTGGACGAGCTCACCGCCGCCGTGGTCGCCCGGTCGCAGCTCAGCGTCGCCGCCGCCAAGGAGATCGTCGACGGGCGGGCGGACGAGGACCGGATCGCCTGGTGGCACGGGCAGGTCCGGGCCAGCGGCGAGGCCCGCGAGGGCGTGGCCGCCTTCCACGAGCGCCGCCCGGCCCGCTTCGGCTGGACCCCGCCCGCCCGGCACTGACCGCTCCACCTCCCGTGGGTGGGGGCCGACGGGTGCCGCGCCGAGGGCGTACCCCCGACGCGGCCCCCCGTTCCCGCCGGCCGGTCCGTCACCGCCCCGCCAGCGCCGCCCAGCTCGGCACGGCCGGCTCGCGCCGCAGCGGCATGCCCGCCTCGGCCGGCGTCCGGTCGCCCTTGTGCTGGTTGCAGCCGTAGCAGGCGGCCGTCGTGTTCCGCCAGGTGTTCCGGCCGCCGCGCGAGCGGGGCAGGATGTGGTCGATGGTGCCGGCCGGCCCCCCGCAGTACGCGCAGCAGCGCCCGTCGCGGCGCAGCACGCCCGCGCGGGACCAGGCCGGGCCGGCGCTGAACCGCCACCGGGTCACCACGTAGCGGACCAGGCGCACCACCCGGGGGACCGGGAACACCCCGATCACCCGGTCCGGCTCGGCCTCATGGATCTCGGCGACCCGCCGGCAGAGCATCCGGATCGCATGCTGGACGGTGACCCGGTGCAGCGGGCCGAGGTCGGCGTTGACGACGAGGACGGCGTCCACCGGTGTCTCCCTTCGTGGCGGTGACGATCTGGACGGGCCGGACAGCGAAAGAGCCGCCCGGTCCGGGTTACGGACGGGCGGCTCGACGGCGTGCGGGCACGCGTCAGTCGGGCCGGCCGCCCCCGGGGTCTTCGGCGCGGCAACCGCCGCCGCTCGCCGGACGCGTGGGCAGGCACGACGGCACACCGGTGACGTGCGACATCGACATGACCAGCTCCTGCGGCGGTGGTTGACCTTGCGCGATCACGGTAGGTCGGCGGGGGACAGAGGGGCAACGGATTTCGATCGAGGCTGCGGTTCGTCGGGGCGACGCTGCCGGCGGGCCCGGCCGCCGGCCCGCGCGGCGGCCAAGGGCCGGTCGATGCGTACGGCCATCCGCGCCGTCAGCTCGCTCTCCAGCAGCGGCCGGTTGACCTCCCCGGCGACCGCGAGCGCCGGCCCCGAGACGGTGCGCCAGATCGCGGCCAGCCCGGCGCCCAGCCCGAGCAGGGCCACGGCGGCCCGGGTAACCGGTGGGCCGGCGGCGGCGAGCGCGCTCACCCCCACCACGGCGAACAGCACGGCGAGCAGCGGTACGAGCACTGGCCAGAAGATCCCCCGGACGGCCTGCACCACCAGTCTCCGGTCCCGCACGATCAGGTTCCGGGCGACGATCGCGTAGTCCTCCTCGTCGAGCAGGTCCCTCGGGTGCAGCCCGCCGGTGAGTACGCCCTGCCACAGCTCGCCCTGGTTGCGCAGCTCGCGGGCCAGCTCGGGCAGCCCCGCCTCGGTCGGGTCGCCCACGCTCGCCCGGGTGACCGCCGATGCCCACGCCGACAGCGAGTGGCGGACCACCGCGGCCGAGTACGGCGGCAGCACGCTGGCCAGCTCGCCCAGCCAACGGCCGATCTCGAACTGCCGCCCGCCGAAGCGCTGGGCCACCTGCCCGGCGTCGCCGTTCCGCACGGCGTCGCCGTACCGGACGGTGTCGGCCAGCGAGCGTCCCAGCCGGTACGCCAGCCCCACCCGCTGGTTGGTGGCCATCGTCCAGCGCAGCAGTTCCACGTTCAGGTCGTCGAGGGCGAGCAGCAGGGCGTCTCCGGACCCGTCGGCCACCCGGCCCCGCGCGTCGGCGGTGGCGGGCACGGGGCCGACGCGCCGGGTCAGCTCGGCGATCTGGGTGAGCGCGACCTCCACGCCGTCCAGATACATCTGCATGCGCCGCCGCCCCGACATCTCGGTCAGGTTGGACAGCTTCGCCGGTGCGCCCGCCGGCCGCTCGGCCCCGGGGTCGCGCAGCTCGGCGGTCCGCGCGTGGTGGTAGGCGTCCGCCATCCACCAGCCGAGCCGCAGGGCGGTCACGACGCAGGCCCGCTCGTCGCGGATCAGCGGGTACGCGTCGTCCCGCGGCACGTCGGCGACGAGCGGGCCGTCGTCCGTGCGCGGCGACAATCCGACCTCCCGGCTCACCCCAGACGATCAGCCTAGGTGAACCAAACAGCCCATTTGCCCGTTTTGCTCCTCATTGCCGGGCGAGCGGGCCCCGGGCCGGTCAGCCGGCCCGGCGCGCAGACCCCGGGTGGGTCAGCCCCGTCCGGCGAGCAGGCCCCGGGGCCGGATCGAGCGGACCCGCTCCGCCGCGGCGCCCTCGGCCCGCAGGACGTGGTTGGCCGCGATGATCCCGGTCGCCGCCGACCGCTCCATCAGCGCGCTCGGGAAGTCCGTCCGGATGCCGTCGCCGGCCAGGTAGAGCCCGTCGGCGTCGGTGCGCACCCCCGGCCGCCAGGCGTGGCTGCCGGGCGTGAACGCCGGAGCCTGCGCCTCCACCCGGGCGCGCAGCTCGCGGACCCGCAGCCGGGCCGCCTCCGGCCAGAGCGCGGTCAGCTCGACCCGCATCCGTTCGGCCAGCTCCTCGGCGGGCACGCCCGCGTCGCAGGCGTACGCGTGCAGCTCGACGACCGAGCCGCCGGTGCGCTCGGCCCAGCGGCGGGACTCGTTCTCCAGCCGGTGGTAGAGGGTCACCGAGTCCAGAGTGGGCTGCCGGGACACCCCGCTGAACACCGCCCGGTCAGCGGAGACGTCCCCGTCGCACCAGAAGCGCGCCACCGCGTACGGCGGACCGGGCCGGCCGAACGCGGGCATCCGCGCCACCAGCCGGGGTGCGTGGT
Organism: Micromonospora sp. CNZ303; assembly: GCF_004345505.1. Classification (NCBI taxonomy): domain Bacteria; kingdom Bacillati; phylum Actinomycetota; class Actinomycetes; order Micromonosporales; family Micromonosporaceae; genus Micromonospora; species Micromonospora sp. CNZ303. The sequence goes on from NZ_SLVT01000021.1 coordinate 62,874, forward strand.
CCGCCAGGCCGGGTGAGGCCGCGACCAGCGCGGCCAGGGCGGGCGGGTCGACGGCGAGCACCACGTGCCCGGCCGGGTACGACGTGCCGTCGGCGGTCGCCACCCGCCAGCCGGCGCCGTCGCGGGTCAGGGCGGTGGCGGCGGCGTCCGTCAGCACCCGGCCGCCGTGCTTCTCCACGTGCCGGGTCAGCGGCTCCCAGATCGCCGTCGCGTAGTCCTCGTCGGGGCAGTCGAAGGCCAGCCCCTCCGGGTTGCCCAGCAGGTAGAAGTGGAACTGGGCGATCATCTCCGCCGCCGACATCTCCGCCTCGTGGTTGAAGAACGAGTGGGAGAAGACCTCGAAGAGCATCGCGCGGGCCCGGTCGGGCAGCCGCAGCGAGGTGAGCAGCGCGTCGGCGGTGCTGTCGTCGAACTCGGCGTAGGTGCGCACCGGGTCGTAGGTGAGCAGCGGCAGCGCCGCGTCCCGGTCCATGCCCCGCAGGTCGCCCAGGCGCAGGCTGGGGCTGCGCAGCAGCAGCGCCAGCAGGTTCGCCGGCGGCGCGGGCGGGAGCTTGCCGAACTCCTCGGTGGGCCACCGTTCGCTGAGGATCGGATAGCCGGGGACCGGCTTGAGGAAGCCCAGCTCCGGGTCGGCGCGGCGCAGGATGGACCGCCAGTTGTAGTACTGCCGGAAGAACGCGTGGAAGCCGTGCTCGTTCATCTGCCGGCTGCCGTCGGCCAGCGTCTCCGGCCAGGCCCCGAGCCGGCCGCCGAGCGTCGGCGCGGCCTCCAGCACCGTCACCGCCACCCCGCGCTCCGCCAGCACCACCGCCGCCGACATGCCGGCGATCCCGCCGCCGACCACCACCGCCTCGACCCGGCCCGGCACGCGGGGGGCGCCACCACCGCCCGGGTCCACCTCGTGCTCGCGTACGCCGATGAGTCGACCGACCACTTTCGACAGCGCCATGTGCACCTTCCCGCCGGGTGGCTCTCCAGTCTGCCCCCAGGTGTAAGGAAGGGGCCCTTCCTCTACCTAAAGCGTTAACAAGGTGCCCTTCCTTTCAACTGGGCGGGAGGCAGCGGCGTTCGCGGTCCGAGGCGGGCCAGACGTACTCCAGGTCGGGCGGGACGTCGTCGCCGAAGAGCGGCCCGTAGTGGCCGGGGTCCTTGCGCAGCAGCGACGAGCGGTGGCTCAGGTGCAGGTCGTCGCGGCCCAGCCAGGGCGGCAGCTCACCGGCCTCGGCCAGCTCGGCCTGGGTGCGGACCCGGGTCAGGCCGCAGGCGGCGGCGAGGTCGGCGGTCATCGTGGTCGCGCAGGTGTCGGCCCGGCCGGGCTCGCACCAGACCGCGCAGACGTCCAGCCCGTACCGGGTGAGGGCCTCCTCGTACCCGGCCCACATCTTCACCGCCGGGTGGTTGCGCCAGCCGTACGTGGGCCAGGTCAACCCGCGCAGCACCTGGATGGTCTCCACCCGCTGCTTGCCCAGTCGCTTCTGGTCCAGCGTCCGGGCGCTGGCCAGGAAGTCCGGGTACGGCAGGAACGTCTGCATTCCGGTGCTCTACCCGTCGCCGGGCGGGACATGCCGGCGCGACCAGCGTTCATGATCACGGGGCTGCGTCCGGCGCGACCGGCTGACTACGATGCGGCACATGGCGGAGCCCCTGCTGGATCGTGCGCGGCGTGCCGGCCGGCGGCTCCGGGTCAACGGGGACGCGCGGGCGCACTACGTGATCTGCGGTCGCGACGCCCTCGCCTACTGGGTGGTGCGGGCGCTGCTCGCCACGGAGCTCCAGGCCGGCCGCGTCCGGATAACCCTGGTGGTGCCCGAACGACCGCGCTCGGACGAGCCCGACGGGCGCGACCTCCAGGGCGTCGAGGTCGTGCGCGCCGACCGGCTGGACGAGGTGACCTTCCGTCGGGCCGGGCTGGCCGGCGCCGACGGGTTGGCCCTGCTGCATCAGGACGATGTCGGCAACATGCACGCCGCGCTCTGCGCGCAGGAGGTCGAGCCCCGGCTGCGGCTGGTGGTGCGGATGTTCAACACCGGCCTCGCCAACGGGGTGCGGCAGATCTTCCCCGACTCGGCCGTGCTCTCCGACGCCTCCATGGCCGCCCCCGCCTTCGTCGCCGCCGCGTTGGGTGAGGTCGCCCCCACCCACTTCCGGCACGGCGGGCGCACCCTCTACGTGGCCCGCCGCGAGGACGTACGCCCGCCCGACGTGGTCTGCGGGGTCGCCGACACCCGCGATCCGCAGCAGGTCCGGCTGCTGCCCGCCGACGAGCGCGCGGCCGACCTGGTGATCGCCGAGGCGACCGGGACGCCGCCGGGGACGGAGCTGGCCGCCCGCCGGCTGAGGCGTGCCCGGCGGCGGCGCCGGCCCCTGACGGTGCTGCTGCGGGCGGTACGCAGCTTCGCCACCCGCAAGATCGGCGTCGCGGTGATCGTGCTGCTGGCGGTGATCGGGGTGCTCGGCTCGCTCAACGGCTACGCGGCGCACGAGGACTGGGCCGACTCGCTCTACCTGACGCTGGTGACCACGCTGACGGGGCAGGATCCGAACCCGGACAAGTCGGCCGCCGAGCAGGTCATGCAGGTGGTGCTCAACCTGGCCGGGCTGGCGTTGATCCCGCTGATCACCGCCGTGGTGGTGGACGGCATCGTCAACGCCCGGCTGGCCCTGCACTCCGGCCGCATCCAGCCCGAGCGCTCCGGGCACGTGGTGGTGGTCGGGCTGGGCAACGTCGGCACCCGGGTGATGGCCCAGCTTTGCGACTTCGGCGTCGAGGTGGTGGCGATCGACAAGGTGCCCGAGCCGCGCGGTGGCGCGCTGGCCCGGCGGCTCGGCGTACCGCTGATCGTGGGCGACGCCGCGCTGGAGGAGACCCTCCAGTCGGCGTCGGTGGGCGGCTGCCAGGCACTGGTGGTGGTTTCCACCGACGACGAGACCAACCTCCAGGCGGCGCTCATCGGCCGGGCCGTCAACCCGGAACTCCAGGTGGTGCTGCGCCTCTTCGACGGTCACTTCGCCGAACGCATCCAGCAGGCGTTCGGCATCGGCGTCTCGCGCAGCGTGTCGTACCTCGCCGCGTTCTCGTTCTCCGCCGCGCTGCTGGACCGCGCCGTGATCGCCACCATCCCGGTCGGCCGGCACGCGCTGCTGGTCACCGAGGTCTCCGTCGCCGCCGGGTCGTCGCTGGACGGCAGGCCGCTTGCCGCCGTCGGGCGGGCCGAGAGCGTACGCCTGCTGGCGCACGCCCGGGCCGGACAGCGCCTCGACTGGGCGCCCGATGCCCGGCTGGTGATCGTCGCGGGCGACCGGCTGACGGTGGTGGCCCGCCGGGCCGGCCTGAACGCCCTGCTCCGTGAGGCCGCGCCCCCGCCGGAGGACCCGGTCACGCCCGCGCCCCGCCAGCCGGAGGAGTGACGGCCGCCGCGCCAGGCCCGGTTACGGCGCGGCGCGCCCGGAATGACGGCCGGCGCGGCCCGAGGCGGGGTCAGGCCCGCCGGGGGCGCAGGGCGTACCAGAGGGCGCCGACGGCGAGCACGGCGACGCCGGCGAGCACGCTGGCCGGCGGCAGGTTGACCGCGAGCAGCAGGCAGCCGGCCAGCCCCAGCACGGCCAGCGCCCGCACCGGCAGCCGCCGGCCCGGCTCCCGGCCCAGCGTCAGCGCGGCGGCGTTGGTGATCGCGTAGTACACCAGCACGGTGCAGCTGGAGAAGCCGATCGCGCCGCGTACGTCGCCCAGCAGCACGATCACCACCACCACGGCGGCCACGGCCAACTCCGCCCGGTGCGGCACCCGGTGCACCGGGTGGACGGCGGCGAGGGCCCCCGGCAGGTCGCGGCGGCGGGCCATCGCCAGCGCGGTGCGCCCCACCCCGGCCAGCAGGGAGAGCAGCACCCCGGTCACCGCCACCGTCGCCCCGGCCCGCACCAGCCACGCCAGGCCGGGCAGCCCGGCGGCGGTCACCACGTCGGCCAGGGGCGCGGCGGAACCGGCCAGCCGGTCGGCCCCGAGCACGCCGACCGTGACCACGGCGAGCACCAGGTAGACCGCCAGCACCACGCCGAGGGCCAGCGGGACCGCCCGGGGGATGGTCCGCGCCGGGTCGCGCACCTCCTCGCCGAGGGTGGCGATCCGCGCGTACCCGGCGAAGGCGAAGAAGAGCAGCCCGGCGGCCGTGAGCACGCCCCGCCCGCCGCCGCCGAGGTCGCCGAGCCGGTCGAGCGACACGTCGCCGCCGACCGCGCCGGCCACCGCGACCAGGGCCAGCACCGCCAGCACCACGCCCACCAGGACCTTCGTCGCGGTGGCGGTCTTGCCGATGCCACGCAGGTTCACGGCGGTCACCGCCGCCACCGCGCCGACGGCGACGAGCCGGGCCTGCCCCGGCCAGAGGTACGCCCCGACGGTCAACGCCATCGCCGCGCAGCTCGCCGTCTTGCCGGCCACGAAGCCCCAGCCGGCCAGGAACCCGGCGAACGGGCCGAGCCGCTCCCGCCCGTACACGTAGGTGCCGCCGGACTCGGGGTAGCGGGCCGCGAGCCGGGCTGAGCTGGTCGCGTTGCAGAAGGCGATGAAGCCGGCCAGCACCAGCGCGGCCAGCAGGCCGGCCCCGCCGGCCGCCGCCGCGGCGGGCGCGAAGACCACGAACACGCCCGCGCCGAGCATCGACCCCAGGCCGATGACCACCGCATCCCGTACGCCCAGCCGGCGCGCCAGTTGCTCCACGGCGAGACCCTAGGGAGCGGAGATGAACGGACGGTTCCAGTCCCGCAGCGCTCCCGGCAACGGCAGGTCGTCCCACGGCACCCGGTGCACCAGCCGGTCGAGGAGGAGCCCCAGCAGCAGCCCGGCGACCGAGTCGGTCAGCCAGTGCCAGCCGAGGTAGGTGGTGGTGCAGAGCACCACCACCGGCGGCACGACCCGGACCACGGTGACCAGCCGGGGCGGCATGGTCCGGCCGTACGTGCGCAGCAGCGGGGCGAGCAGCAGCGCGATGACGCCGTACCAAAGGATCGCGTTCGCGACGTGGCCGGAGGGGTAGGACTGGGCGAACCTCAGCGGCAGCTCGTCCTGGAACAGCGGGAGGGTCTGCTCGGCGGGGAGGAAGGGTTCCTTGACGCTCGCGCTGGGCGCGGGTCGGGCGGTCCACACCTTGAGCGGACCGATGGTCAGGTAGCTGAGGGCGAAGGCGAGCACGGGCGGCAGCACCGGGCGGACCGACCTCAGCCGCACCGCGAGCAGCACCCCGAGCCCCAGGGCGATCAACGTCAACGGGGTGCCCTGGCCCAGGTAGTTGAGCACCACCGCCGTCCAGTGCGCGGCCGTCGGCCGGTGCGCCTGCGACCAGTCGGCGATCGCGCGGTCGATCCCGAAGAGCCGCTCGCCGGCGAGGGCCACGGTCAACCCGACGAGGGCGGTCAGCAGCAGCGCGTCGAACCACCAGCCGGCCGGCCGGACCGGCCGGAGCTGCACCTTTGCCCGTACCGTCGTGGTCTCCCGCACCCCGACCACGCTACCGGCCCCGCTCGGCGCCGGATGGGGACGGGCCGGGGCCGCCTGTGTGCCGAGCCACGAAGGGAGGCGCTCGGCGGGGGGTACCCGTCAGACTTGTCCCGTGCGGATCACCTCGGCCCTCGTGGACCCGGCGCTGCTCGACCTCCCCTGGTCGACCCCGCTGGAGGAGTGGCCTGCGCAACACCTGGTGGCGTTGCCGCAGGGCATCTCCCGGCACATCGTCCGCTTCGTCCGCCTCGGCGGCTACGTCTACGCGGTCAAGGAGACCGGTGAGCGGGTCGCCGAGCGGGAGTACGACCTGCTGCGCGCCCTGGAGCGGATCGACTTCCCGTCGGTGGAGGCGGTGGCGATCGTCGCCGACCGGCAGACCGACGACGGCGAGCCGCTCGACCCGGTGCTGATCACCCGGCACCTGCAGTTCTCGCTGCCCTACCGGGCGCTCTTCTCGCACACCCTGCGCCCGGAGACCATGGGCCGGCTGCTCGACGCGCTGGCCGCCCTGATCGTCCGGATGCACCTGACCGGCTTCTTCTGGGGCGACTGCTCGCTGTCGAACACCCTCTTCCGGCGAGACGCGGGGGCGTTCGCCGCGTATCTGGTGGACGCCGAGACCGGGGCGCTGCACCACTCCCTCTCCAACGGACAGCGCGGCGAGGACCTGGAGATCGCCCGGGTCAACATCTTCGGCGAGGCGCTCGACCTCCAGGCCGCCGGGCTGCTGCACGAGTCGATCGACCCGGAGGTGGTCTGCGAGGAGGTCGTGCAGCGCTACGAGCGGTTGTGGCACGAGATCACCTACGAGCAGCAGGTCGAGCGGGAGGCCCGGCACGACATCGAGGGGCGGATCCGCCGCCTCAACGAGCTGGGCTTCGACGTCGCCGAGGTGGCCATGTCCACGATCGACAACGGGCGCTACCTGGTCCGGCCGAAGGTGGTCGACGCCGGCTACCACACCCGGCGCCTGCTCCGCCTGACCGGCCTCGACGCCGAGGAGAACCAGGCCCGCCGGCTGCTCAACGACCTGGACGCCTACCGGGCGGAGAGCTACCTGATGGACGAGCAGCAGGCCGCGCACCGCTGGCTGACCGAGGTCTTCGAGCCGGTGGTCCGGGCCGTCCCCGCGCACCTGCGCCGCAAGCTGGAGCCGCAGGAGCTCTTCGCCCAGATCATCGAGCACAAGTGGCTGCTCTCCGAGCGGGCCGGCCGGGACGTCGGGATGGCCCCGGCCGTGCAGTCGTTCCTTTCCGACGTGCTGGTGCACCGCCCCGACGAGCAGGCCGTGCTCGGCGTCGAGGTCCCCACCGACTGAGCCTGGCGGGGCCTGACGCTTGATGCCTGTCCCCGGGCTCGTACGCGGGCCGGTGCTCCTCCTTGGGTGGGGTCGTCACGGCCCTTTCGAGCTGATGTCGTAGACGATCAGGCGGACGAGGGCGGCCGATGTCGTAACCGATTCAGCTCGAAAGGGCCGGCGCGGCAGGACCGGACCCGGCAGTGCCGCCGGCCGGGCTGGTGGCGGTGTGACCACCGGCAGCGATTCGCCGGCGCCGGCCCGGCGGTCACTCCAGCCAGGAGCCGCCGCGCATCACCCGGACCACGTTGAGGTCGTCGTCGAGCACCACCAGGTCGGCCCGGAGCCCGACCTGGAGCGCGCCCAGCTGGTCGCCGAGGCCGATGGCGCGGGCCGGCGTGGTGGCCGCCATCCGTACGGCGTCCGCGATCGGGATCCCGGCGCCCACCGCGTGCCGCAGCGCGGCGTCCATGGTCAGGGTGCTGCCCGCGATCGCGCCGTCGCGGGCCAACCGGGCCACGCCGTCCGCCACCGTGACCGTCTGGCCGCCCAGGTCGTACTCGCCGTCGGCCATGCCGGCGGCGGCCATCGCGTCGGTGATCAGGGCGGACCGCTCGGGGCCCGCCGTCGAGGTGGCGAAGGCCAGCATCCCGTCGTGCAGGTGCACGCCGTCGGCGACCAGTTCGCAGACCACGTTCGGGGCGTCCAGCAGGGCCACCACCGGGCCGGGCTCGCGGTGGTGCACCGGCCGCATCCCGTTGAACAGGTGGGTGCCGACGCTCGCGCCCGCCGCGACGGCGGCGCGGGTCTCGTCGTACGTGGCGTCGGTGTGGCCGACTGCGGCGACCACCCGGTGCGCGGTGAGCAGTTTGATCGCCTCCAGCGCGCCGTCCCGCTCGGGGGCGAGGGTGACCATCCGGACCGCCCCGTCGCCCAGCTCGATCAGCTCGGCCAGCTCGTCGGTGGACGGGTCGCGCAGGTACTCGGGGTTCTGCGCGCCGCAGCGGGCCGAGGAGAGGTACGGCCCCTCGAAGTGGATCCCGGCCAGCACCCCCTCGGCGACCAGCGGGGCGAACGCCTCGGTGGCCGAGCGCATGAGCACGAAGGGCGAGCTGACAAGGCTGGCCAGCAGGGTGGTGGTGCCGTGCCGCAGGTGGAAGTCGGCGGCCTGTCGGGCCTGCCCGGCGTCGCCGGTGGTGAAGGTGTGCCCGCCGCCGCCGTGCGTGTGCATGTCGACGAAGCCCGGCACGATCCAGTGCCCGTCGCGGACTGACGGGTACTCGGCCACCGCCCGGATCCGGCCCTCGTCGACCTCCACGCAGCCCTGCCGGATCACGCCGGTCGGGGTCACCACCTTGCCGTTCACCCGAAGAGCCATCACTTCTCCAGACTGTCGAGGGCGAGCAGGGCGGCGCCGAGGCAGCCGGCCTCGTCGCCGAGGGCCGCCGCGACCAGGCGCGGCTCCCGGTGGAACGTCATCCGCTCGTGCAGCGCGGCCCGCAGCGGGTCGAACAGCAGCGCGCCGGCCCGCGCCAGCCCGCCGCCGATCACGACGGTCTCCACGTCGAAGAGGGCCTGGCCGGTGGCGAGGCCGTCGGCGAGCGCCTCCACGGCCTCCCGCCAGACGTCCGCCGCCAGCGGCTCGCCGGCCGCCGCCCGGTCGGCCACCTCGGCGGCGGTCGCCGGGACGCCGGCCCGCGCCGAGTAGAGCCGGCCGATCGCGGAGGCGGAGGAGACCGCCTCCAGGCACCCGGGACGGCCGCAGCCGCAGCGCGGCCCGCCGGGGCGTACCAGAATGTGGCCGATCTCGCCGGCGGCACCGTGCGCGCCGGTGGCCGCCGCACCACCGACCAGGTGCGCGGCGGCGATGCCGGTGCCGATCGCGACGAAGAGGACGTGCGCGGCGTCGCTGCCCGCGCCGAGCCGCGCCTCTGCCAGGCCGCCGGCGCGCACGTCGTGGCCGACCGCCGTCGGCAGTCCGAGCCGCGTCTGCGCCAGGTCCCGCAGCGGTACGTTCCGGAAGCCGACGTTCGCCGACCAGACGGCGACCCCGCGCGCCTCGTCGATCACCCCGGGTACGGCGATGCCGATCGCGACCGGGTCGAGCCCGTCGGCGCGGGCCTTGCCGGCCAGCCCCTCGGCGATCCCCAGGACCGTGTCGACGACGGCGTCCGGGCCGCGCTCGGCGTCGGTGGGGTGCCGCTCGGTGTGCAGCACGGCACCGTCGGCCCGGACCAGGGCGCACTTCATCCCGGTGCCGCCGACGTCCAGCGCGACGACGACCTCGGCTGGCCTCACGCGAGGACCACGGAACGGGTCAAGTGCCGGGGCGCGTCCGGGTCGAGGCCCCGGCTGGTGGCGAGCGCGACGGCGAAGCGCTGCGCCAGGATCAGGTCGGCCATCGGGTCGACGGGCGTACGGCCGGCGGCCCAGCTGCCCAGCACCGTGCGGCAGCCGTGGGTGCGGCTGTGCACGAACGACGCTCCCGTCGCCGCCACGTCCTCGGGCAGCCCGTCGGGCAGCTCGCCGAACGCCCAGACCAGCCGGCCCGGCGCGGCGATCGAGATCGGCCCGTGCCGGTAGTCCATCGCCGGGTACGCCTCGGCCCAGAAGGTGGCCGCCTCGCGGCACTTCAGCGCGGCCTCCTGGGCGAGCCCGACCGTCCAGCCCCGGCCGAGGAAGGTGGCCTGCTCGATGCGCGTCGGGTCGATCGGCAGCGGGGCGCGTACGGCCACCTCCGCGTCGGCGGCGAGCGCGTCGATGTTGTCGCCGAGGTGGGCGCGGAGCAGGGCCAGGGCGGTGGTCGCGAAGCGGGTCTGCACCACCGAGCGCTCGTCGGCGAAGGGCATGGTCACCGCCGCGTCGGCCAGCGCGACGGCAGGGGAGTCGGGGTCGCCGACCAGGACGGTGCTCGGCACGCGCCCGCGCAGGGCGGCGATCAGCTCGGTGACCTCGGTGGTGGTGCCGGAACGGGTGATCGCGACGAGCCGGTCGTAGCGCCGGCCGGCGGGGAACTCGGAGGCCTGGAAGGCGTCGGTCTCGCCCTGGCCGAGGTGCTCGCGGCGGGCCGCGTACGCCATCGCCATGAACCACGACGTGCCGCAACCCACGACGGCGACCCGCTCCCCGGGACGGGGGAGGTGGTCCGTCGCGGTGGCGGCGAGTCGCGCCGCCTCCCGCCAGCAGTCGGGCTGGCTCGCGATCTCGGCGTCGACGTACGACATGAGAACTCCTACGCAGGGGAGCGGTGCGCAATACGGCTCGTTAGAGCCGCCTTTCGCGCGTTATTCTGCGCGAAAGCGGCTGGCTGTGGCAACCAGCCCCGGCATCGCGCAAGACAGGGTTTTGCGCCCTCGTAGTTTCGCGCACTACTGTGCACGCAATCAATCACCGACCGCGCAGTAACTGGAGGGCACGGGGTGGACCGGTACGCCAGATGGAACGCCCTGCTCGAGATGCTCACCGACAACGGCCGGGTCAGCGTCGAGGAGGCCGCCGAGCGGCTGGACGTCTCGCAGGCCACGATCCGGCGCGACTTCGACCAGCTCGCCCAGCAGCAGATGATCACCCGGACCCGGGGCGGCGCCGTCGCCAACGGCGTCTCGTACGACCTGCCGCTGCGCTACAAGACGGCCAAGCACTCGGCGGAGAAGCAGCGCATCGGCGCCGCCGCCGCGGCGCTCGTCTCGCCGGGCACCGTGGTGGGCCTCAACGGCGGCACCACCAGCACGGAGGTGGCCCGGGCCCTCGCCGTCCGGCCCGACCTGAACACCAGCGCCGAGGGCGCCCAGCTCACCGTGGTCACCAACGCGCTGAACATCGCCAACGAGCTGCTGGTCCGCTCCCGGATGAAGGTCGTGGTGGCCGGCGGCGTGGTCCGCCCGAAGTCGTTCGAGCTGGTCGGCCCGCTGGGCGGGGCGCTGCTGCGCGAGGTCACCCTGGACGTGGCCCTGCTCGGCGTGGACGCGATCGACCCGCAGCTCGGCGCCGCCGCCCACCACGAGGGCGAGGCGGCCATGAACAACCTCATGGTGGCCCGGGCCAAGCGGGTCGTCATCATCGCCGACTCGTCCAAGCTGGGCGGTCACGCGTTCGCCCGGATCTGCCCGGTGGACCGGGTGGAGACGCTGGTCACCGACTCCGGGGCCAACCCCGAGGTGGTCGAGGCGTTCCGCGCCGCCGGCGTCACGGTCATCTGCGCCTGACGTGAAAGGAAGGGCACCTTCCTGACGCCTGGTGCATAGGAAGGGGCCCTTCCTTCCACCTGATCGGCGCGTCGCATGCATACCGGGTATTGCGGGGACCTGCATACCGCGTATGGTGTCGCGTGTCATACACCCATCGGGGGAGGTGCAGCTTGCCAGCTGTCCTGGAGATCGAAGGTCTCCGCAAGACGTACAAGAGCCGTCGGCGCGGCACCCGCAACGCGCTCGACGGTTTCGACATGCGGGTCGAACAGGGGCAGGTGCACGGCTTCCTCGGCCCCAACGGGTCGGGCAAGACCACCACACTGCGTACGCTGCTCGGCCTCATCCGGCCCAACGGCGGCCGGATGACGATCCTCGGCCACGAGGTGCCGGCGGCACTGCCCGCGGTCGCCGGTCAGGTCGGCGCGATCGTGGAGAGCCCGCAGTTCTTCCCGCACTTCACCGCGCGGGACACCCTGTCGCTGCTCGCCGGCGCGGGCGACGTGCCGCAGCACCGGGTCGACGAGGTGCTGGAGCTGGTCGGGCTGCGCGACCGCGCCGGCGAGCGGGTCAAGACCTACTCGCTCGGCATGAAGCAGCGGCTCGCCGTCGCCTCGGCCCTGCTGAAGAACCCGAAGCTGCTGATCCTCGACGAGCCGGCCAACGGCCTCGACCCGGGCGGCATCCGGGAGATGCGCACCCTGACGCGCAACCTCGCCGAGTCGGGGATGACCGTGGTGCTCTCCAGCCACATCCTTGGCGAGATCCAACTGATCTGCGACTCGGTCACCATCATCTCGCTGGGCCGGCGGGTGGCGTTCGGCCCGGTCGAGCAGGTGCTCGCCCAGCACTCCTCGGGCGCGGTCCGGGTGCGGCTGGAGGCGGTCACCGACCTGCCGCTCGCCGCCGAGGCGTTGACCCGGGCCGGGATCCGGGTGGCGGGCCAGGCCGACCACCTGATGCTCGCCGGGGTCGACAAGCCGGCCACGGTGACCCGGCTCCTCGCCGAGCAGGGTCTCTACGTCAGCGAGCTCGCTCCGGTCGCCGTCGACCTGGAGAGCGTCTTCCTCGAACTGACCGCCACCGCGCCGGTACCCGGCCAGCACCGGCAGGTCGACCAGTCCACGAAGGTCGGTGGCGCGGGGCAGCCCGGTCCCACCGGGGGAGGGTGGGGCGCGTGAGCCTCTACCGTACGGAGTTGCGCCGGCTCGCCAAGCGGCGCTTCACCCGCTGGATGGGCCTGCTGGGCCTGCTGGTGCTCGCGGCCGTGGTGGTCGGGGTCTTCTTCACCAACGAGAAGATCGACGCCAGCGCGCTGGCGAAGGCCGAGCGCGCCGCCGACCAGCAGTGGCAGCGGGACGTCCGCCACAACACGGAGTACCGCGCGGAGTGCGAGAAGGCGAAGGCGGCCGGCACGGCCCAGTCCGGGGAGTTCCCCGACGACTGCGCGATGATCCAGCCCCCGCCCCGGGACGCGATCCAGACGGACTGGTTCCTGCCCTCCACGTTCGACTTCCGGGAGAACTTCGGCGACACGTTGCTGCCGCTGGCGGCGATCCTGGCGCTGGTCGGGTTCGTCGTGGGGGCCTCGTTCGTCGGGGCGGAGTGGAACACCGGCGGCATGATGAACCTGCTGCTGTGGCGGCCGAAGCGGCTGACCGTACTGCTGACGAAGCTGGCGGCGCTGCTCACCGGGCTGGTCGCCCTGGCCGTGCCCACGACGGCGCTCTGGTTCGGCAGCTTCTGGCTGGTCGCCACGTTCCGTGGCAGCACGGCGGAGATGACCTCCGGGGCGTGGCAGTCCTTCGCCCTGACGGGGCTGCGCGGGCTGGTGCTCGCACTGGTCACCGCGACCATCGGCTTCGCGCTCGCCTCGCTGGGGCGGCACACCGCGATGGCCCTGGGCGGGGTGATCGCCCTGATGGTCGTCGGGCAGTTCGGCCTCGGCATCCTGCTGGCGATGGCCGGCGTGCGCTTCGCCGAGGCCTGGCTGCTGCCCACCTACGCCGTGGCGTGGATGCAGAAGAAGGTGACCCTGGAGGACTGGAACACCTGCCAGGCGACCTACTTCGGCGAGTGCAAACCGGACACGATGGACATCACCTGGCAGCAGTCCTCGGTGATGATGGCGGTCGGGTTCGTGGTGATCCTCGGCGCGGCCCTCTGGGCGATGCGCCGGCGCGACATCTCCTGACCGCAGGCGGTGCGACCGGCGGCTCTCCCCGGCCCCGGCCGCACCGCCATGCCCCGGCGGGGGTGACGAACCGGCGTATTCCGGGCGTAGCACGGTGGGTTCGCGGGGCGGACACGACGTGAACCGGAGCGGTCACGTTCCGGCACTGTCGTCCGATGCGAACCGGGTCGGCCCTGGTTAGGCTGGGAGTCCCCCACCGGTCGGCGTCGTGGTGTGCCGCCCGCCAGCCCCACGAGGAGCGCCATGCAGCCCGCCGACGCCGCCCCGGCCGCCACCGAGCCGCCCGTGCCGGGCCGGCCCGGCGAGGCCGGCGCGACCGTCGGGGCGGACGCCACCGGGGAGGCGCGGGACACCGGCAGCGTCGTTCCCCAGCCGCGTACCGGTCCGGGCGCCGGGACGCCGACGGTCCCGCAGCCCCGCTCGGCGCCGGAGCCGGACGTCGCCGGGGCGGCGCCCCGCGAGGCCGCCGCCCCGCCGGACGGGGCCGGCACCGACGCCGACGCCCCGGCGGACGCCCGGCCCGAGAGCGGCCTCACCGAGCGTGAGCGCGGCATCCTCGCCTTCGAACAGCAGTGGTGGCGGCACGCCGGCGCCAAGGAACAGGCCATCCGGGACACCTTCGGCCTCTCGGCCACCCGCTACTACCAGTTGCTCAACGGGCTGCTCGACAACCCGGCCGCCCTCGCCGCCGAGCCGGTGCTGATCGGGCGGCTGCGCCGGCTGCGGTCCTCCCGGGCCCGCAACCGCCGCCGCTGACCGCTGTCGTACCCCGCGACCGGTCCCGGCCCCGCCGCCCCCGTTCCGGCCGACCGGTCCGGTGCCGCCCGCGTGGCGGCGCACCCGGGCGGACCGCCGCTCCTACCCCCGACGCCGGTGCGGAATGTCGGCGATCCGCGCGGGTACGCGGGTCTCGTTCCGGGCCGCATCTCGCGGCCGGTTCACGTTCCGGGCCGTGACCTGCGGCCCGGGGCCGACGGAGGGAGCGGGCGATGACGCAGATCAACCCGAGCCGGCCACCGGACGGTGCGACCGGCACCGCACAGCAGACCCGGCAGGAGGCGTCCCGGGTCGGGCACCAGGCGGCCCAGGCCGGCGGACACCTCGCGCACACCGCCGCCGAGAAGGGCGCACACGCTGCGCACACGGCCGCCGAGAAGGGCGGACACGTCGCGCACGCCGCCGCCGAACAGGGCGGACACGTGGCGTCGGAGGCCCGGCGGCAGGCGCGCAACCTGACCGGCGAGGCCGGCACGCAGTTGCGCGACCAGGCCCGGGCGCAGCAGCACCGGGCCGCCGACGGGCTGCGCGGCATCGGGCGCGAACTCAGCTCGATGGCGGAGCGGAGCGAGGACTCCGGGATGGCCGCCCAGGCGGTCCGCCGGGCCGCCGACGCCGCCCAGCAGGCGGCCGGCTGGCTCGACGAGCGCGAACCTGGGGAGATGCTCCACGACGTGCGGTCGTACGCGCGCCGGCACCCGGGCACCTTCCTGGCCGGCGCGGCCCTGGCCGGCATGCTGGTCGGGCGGCTCACCCGGAACCTGACCGCGTCGGGCGACGGGGCGCGGGGCGAGGGCCAGCCGTCGATGCCGCCGACCGGGCCGGGCACCGCGCCCACCGGGCCGACCGCCGCGTCCACCATGGCCGGGCCGCAGCCGTACGAGCGGACGGCCGAGGCGCCGTACACGCCCGAGGGGGCGTACACCGGGACGGCCCGGGTGCGCAACGCCTCGCCGTCGGGTCGGCAGGGGCCGGACATCCCGGGCGGGGTGGCGCCGTGAGCGCCCCCGAGAAGGAGCGGACGCAGTCGGTCGGCGACCTGCTGGGCGACGTGACCCGGGACTTCTCCGTGCTGGTCCGCAAGGAGGTCGAACTGGCCAAGGCGGAGCTGCGCGAGGAGGCGGGTCAGGTCGGCAGGTTCGCCGGCATGTTCGGCGGAGCCTCGCTGGCCGGTTTCCTGACGGTGCTGTTCGTGTCGTACGCGCTGTGGTGGGGGCTGTCCAACGTGATGGACCAGAGCTGGGCGGCGCTGATCGTGGCCGTCATCTGGGGCGTCGTCACGGGTGTCCTGCTCTCCAGGGCGCGCAAGGAGAAGGAGCAGCTCCGCTCGGTGCTGCCCCGGACGAGGCAGACCGCACAGGAGATTCCGGACGCGGTGCGCGGCCGGTGAACCAACCGGGAGGGAGCAGATCATGTCCAACGATCCGGACCGGATCCGGCGGGAGATCGAGAACACCCGGAACGAACTGAGCAGCGACGTCGACGCGCTGGCCGACAAGGTCAACCCGCGACGGATCGCCGGTGAGCGCGTCGGGCAGGCCCGCGGCGCGTTCACCCGGGCCAGGGAGAAGGTGATGGGCGTGCAGTCTGACGGGCACGGCGCCGCACAGCGGATGTCGCAGGCGACAGGTCAGCGGATGTCGCACGCGGCCGATTCGGCGCGGGAGTTCGGCGGGCAGTCCCGGGACCGGATGTCGCACGCGGCCGATTCGGCGCGGGCGTTCGGGGAGCAGTCCCGGGAACAGGTGTCGCACGTGGCCGGGTCGGTGCGGGAGGAGGCCCGCTCGCTCGGGCAGCAGTCCCGCCAGCAGGCGCAGGGCAACCCCCTTGCGGCCGGCCTGATCGCCTTCGGCGCCGGGCTGCTGGTCTCGTCGCTCATCCCGCCCAGCCGCCCCGAACGGCACTGGGCCGGCCAGGCCAAGGACATGGTCGGCGAGCATTCCGACCAGCTGCGGGCGCAGGCCAGACACCTGCGCGAGCAGGCCGGCGAGGTGGGCCGCGAAATGGGCCACGAGGTCAGCCACAACATGCGCGGACCGGCGCAGGACGCGGCCCGGGCGGTCGGTGCGACGGCCGCCAGTGGCGCGTCCGCCGTCCGGGACCAGGGCCGGTCGGCCGCCCACCAGATGCAGGGGCAGGCGCATGAGACCGCCGACGACCTCCGTCGCCGCTGAGGCGACCCGGGTGGTCGGGGCGGCGCGGACGATGCGGGTACGCTCCGCGTCCGCGCCGCCCCCCGGCCGGGCGGTCAACGAGGACCTGGTCTTCCGGTTCGGACCGCTGGTCGGCGTGCTGGACGGCGCCAGCGTGCCGGAGGGCTTCGACACGGGCTGCGCGCACGGCACCGCCTGGTACGTCCGGCACCTCGCGGCCCGGCTCGGGCTCGCGGAGGCGGTCCGCCCGACGGCGACCCTGATGAGCAACCTGGCGGCGGCGATCCTCGCGGTCCGGGCCGACCACGGCGACGGGTGCGACCTCGACCATCCGGGCACCCCGTCGAGCACGGTCTGCCTGCTGCGCGACGGGGGCGACCACCTCGACTACCTCGTGCTCTGCGACAGCCCGCTGGTGCTCGACGCCGGCGGTCGGGTCGGCGTGGTCACCGACGACCGACTGGACGCCGCCACGGCGGAGCTGCATTCCATGGTCGCGGCCCTGCCGGCGGGTGGCGCCGACCGGGTGACCCGGATGCGGCAGGCGGTCGACATGCAGCGGGCGCGGATGAACCGCACCCACGGTTACTGGGTGGCGGCCGCAGACCCGGACGCGGCGTTCCACGCGGTGACCGGGACCCTGCCGCTGCGGGGGTCGGGCGCGGTACACCGGGCGGCACTGCTCAGCGACGGCGCGTCGGCCCTGGTGGAGCAGTTCGGCGTCCTCGACTGGGCGGGGCTGCTGGACGTGGCGACCGCCGAGGGCCCCGGCGGGCTGATCGACCGGGTACGCGTCGCCGAGCGTGACCATCCGGACCGGTTGCGCCGGCACAAGCCAGCCGACGACGCCTCCGTGGTGCTCTGCGAGTTCGACGCCGGGGCACCCTGACCGGTCCCCGGGTGGGCGGGCCCGCCGCCCGTCACCCGGGCCGGACGGGCGGCCGACAGCGGAGCGTGAGGCGGAACACGATGCGGTCCGACCGGCTGGTACCTTCCGCCGGACCGCCAGTCGGGGCCCGATGGGGTGGACTTGGGCCGGTGAGGCCGGCAGACTGCGGCACGTGGCGGGAACGGTGCGGCTGGAGCCGGTGGACGAGCAGAACCTGGAACCATTGCTCTCCGTAGCGGCTGCGGAAGCGGAGCCCGGCGACGTGATGCCGCCGGTGGAGGCCCCTGCGGGCTGGTCGTGCGCCCGGCGGGAGGCGTTCCGGGAGTTCCACCGGGCGAGCTTCGGAGGTCTGGACGGCCCGACCGGCAGCTGCATGTACGCGATCCTGGCCGGCGGCGAGGTGGTCGGCATGATCCGGATGACCCGCCGCGACGAGCCGGGCACGGTCGAGACCGGGATGTGGCTGGGCCGCTCCGCCCGGGGCCAGGGAATCGGTCCAGCCGCCCTGCGTGAACTGTTGAACGAGGCGGCGGCGGCCGGAATGCGACTGGTGGTCGCGGAGACCACCGCCGACAACCACGGCGCCGTTTCCGTGCTGGAGAAGTGTGGCGCCAAATTGCGCGAAAGTGGCGGTGCGGTACACGCCGAGATATGCCTCGATTCGACGCTGCCGGCCATGTGACGGCCATTCCGCAATTATTTACTTTCTGACGTTCTTCCTGCTCGGCGCTACCTCGCTGTCGGCTTTGCGCGGTTTGTGAGGCGCGCGCTCCGGTCCGGGTGAATGGTGTCGACAAGACGCACGAGTGTTTCGCCGATAGGTCAACGGGTACTGCCCGTCGGGTCCGATTGAACGGGACACCTGATGTGCGGTCCGGCGCGTGCTGATCCCCGGCAGCCATTCTTTCGACCATTGCCGTCAGGTGTCCGGCGCTCCGGGGAGCGAAGGAGAACTGATGAAGAGCGGAGCACGAATCGGGCTCGCGGTCGGCTTCGGCTACCTGCTGGGCCGGCGGCGCAAGCTGCGTACCGCCCTCACCCTGGCCGCCGCGGTCGCGGCCGGCCGGGCCAGTCGGGAACCCGGCGGACTGCTGAAGGCGGGCGGCAACCTGCTCCAGTCGTCTCCCCACTTGAGCAACCTCGGCCGCCTGGGCGGCCCGCTCGCCGCAGCCTCCAAGGCGGCCGCGACCGCCGCCGCCGGCAGCGGCATCGATGCCATCAGCGGCAAGCTGCGCGGCTCGGCCGACGCGCTGCGCCGCAAGGGCGGGGCCGGCGCCGCCGGCGACGGCGACCGGCCGGACCGGGACACCGACACCGAGCAGCAGGGGCGCGACGACGACGGCGGGGAGCAGGACCGCGACGACGACGGCGGGCGGGAGCGCGACGACGACGGCGGCGGGCAGGACCGCGACGACGACGGCGGGCAGCGGAACCGCGACGCCGGCGACCAGCGGCGGGGGCGGTGACCATGCCGGACACGAAGAACCCCGGCGGACTCGGGGACAAGGTCCGGGGCCAGCTCGGCGGCGAGGCGCGCAACCTGGCCAGCGCCATCGGCGAACGCGCGATGCGGGTGGTGACGGAGCGGATCACGGGCGCGACCGGCCGGCTCAGCGACTACGCGAAGCAGGGCGGCGGTCCCGGCCTGATCTCCGCTGCCACCGGCGCGCAGAAGCTCGCCGAGGGCGGCTCACCGGTGAAGGCGATGTTCCATGCCGGACTGGCCGGCGGTAAGGAGAAGGTCATGTCGGCGCTCGGCAAGGGCGGCAAGGGCGGCGGCAAGAAGGTCAAGGTCACCAACATCGTCGAGGCGATCGAGGTCGGCGTGCCGGTCCGGGTCGCGTACGACCAGTGGACCCAGTTCGGCGACTTCCCGAGCTTCATGAAGAAGGTCGAGAACGTCGACACCGAGTCGGACGAGAAGCTGACCTGGAAGGCGCAGGTCTTCTGGTCGCACCGCACCTGGGAGTCCACCATCGTCCGGCAGATCCCGGACAAGCTGATCCACTGGCGCTCGAAGGGCGAGAAGGGCTCCGTCGACGGCACCGTCAGCTTCCACGAGCTGTCGCCCGACCTGACCCGGATCCTGGTGGTGCTGGAGTACCACCCGCAGGGCCTCTTCGAGCACACCGGCAACCTGTGGCGGGCCCAGGGCCGCCGCGCCCGGCTGGAGCTGAAGCACTTCGTCCGGCACGTGATGACCCGGACGGTCCTCGACCCGGATTCGGTGCAGGGCTGGCGCGGCGAGATCGAGGACTCGCGGGTGGTCCGCGACCACGAGACCGCGCTGCGCGAGGAGCAGGAGGAGCGCGAGCAGCAGGAGCGCGAGGGTCAGGAGGAGGGCGAGGAGCGACAGGAGCGCGGGCAGCGCGGCCGGCGCCAGCCCGAGCCCGAGGAAGAGCCCGAGGAGGAGCCGCGCGAGAAGCGCAGGCCCGCCGAGCATGGCCGCCGCCGGCCGCCCCAGCGCCGTCGCCCGGCCGAGGACGAGGAGTACGAGGACGAGTACGACGAGGGCGACTACGACGAGTACGAGGAGGAGGAGCCGGAGGAGGAACAGCCCCCGCCGCGCCGCCGTGCCCCGGAGCGGGCCCGCCGCCCGCAGCCCCGCGAGGAGCCCCGTTCCCGTGAGGAGCCCCGTTCCCGCGAGGAGCCTCGGGCCCGCCGTTCCCCGGAAGCGCCCCGGCGCCCGGTGGTCCGCCGTCGACGGGAGGAGCGTGAGTGACCATCGCGACGAGTGAGGGCCAGGGCGGCGGCGCCCTGGAACGCGGCGGAGGGGGCTCCGGCCTGGCCGATGTCGTGGAGACCGTGCTGGACAAGGGCGTGGTGATCGACGCCCAGGTCTCGATCGCGGTGGTCGGCATCCAGCTTGTCGAGATCAACGCCCGGATCGTCATCGCCAGCGTGGAGACCTATCTGCGCTTCGCCGAGGCGGTCGACCGGTTCGACATCACCCCGAAGGGCCAGAAAGGGCTGCCCGACCTGGTCGAGGGGGCCTCGGGGGCGGTCGGCGCCGGCAAGGCGGTCTCGGGGGTCGGTAAGACGGTCGGCGCGATCAAGGACGCCGTCGGCGAGCTGGGCTCGGACGACCGGGACCGGGATCGCGACCGGCCCCGGCGGCGACGGGACGAGGAGCGGTGAGCATGGCCGAGGAGACCGGACTGTTCATCTACGGCATCGTGCCCTCCGATGTGGAGCCGACCCCGGACGCCGCCGGGGTCGGCGACCCGCCCGGGGAGGTGACGGCGGTGCGGCACGAGGACCTGGCCGCGCTGGTCAGCGAGGTGAGCCTGACCGAGCCGCTCGGCCGGCCGGCGGACCTGACCGCGTACCAGGAACTGGTGGACGGCACGGCGGCGGTGGCGCCGGTGCTGCCGGTGCGCTTCGGCACGGTCGTCACCGGGCCCGACGCGGTCGCCGACCTGCTGGACGCGCACCACGACCGGTTCGCCGCCGCCCTCGACGAGTTCGAGGGGCGGATCCAGTACACGGTGCACGGGCGCTACGACGAGGCGAACCTGATCGCGGCGGTGCTGGCGGACAACCCGGGCGCCGCCGACCTGGCGGACCAGGTGCGTGGGCAGCCGGAGGCGGCCACCCGGACGCAGCGGATCCGGCTCGGCGAGATCATCAGCCAGGCGGTGGAGCTGCGTCGGGAGGCGGAGAACCGGCAACTGGTCGACACCCTCGGTCCCCTCGTCGTGGCGAGCGCGCCCCGGCCGCCGAGCAACGAGCTGGACGCGTCGAACGCCGCCTTCCTGGTCGACCAGGACCGGGAGGACGAGTTCATCTCGGCGGTCGAGGAGTACGCCGAGCAGCGCCGGGAGCTGATCCGGATGCGGCTGCTCGGCCCGCTCGCGCCGTACGACTTCGTCAGCGCCCACCAGTTGATGGGGTGACCGGTGGACATCCTGTGGACGCTGCTGACCCTGCCGTACGCGCCGGTGCGGGGGCTTACCGCGGTGGTGAAGGTGATCGCCCGGGAGGCGGAGTCGCGGCAGCGCAACCCCGTCGACGTCCGGCGCGAGCTGGAGGCGTTGGACGCGGCGACGGCGGCGGGCGAGATCAGCGCCGCGGAACGGGACCGGGGGCAGCAGCAGGTGCTGGAGCGGCTGACCGGCGGTGTCCAGCGGCCGGCGCCCGCCCAGGACCGGGCCCCGGCCCGGAACGGCCCCGGGTCCCGTCGGCAGAACGGCGGGACCCGGTACCAGTCCGGCGCGGACCGGGCGCGGCAGTCCGCCTCGGGCCGGGCGCGGCAGACGACCTCCGGCCGGGTGCGGCAGGCCGGCACGGAACGGGCGCCGCAGCCCGGCGAGGGTCGGGCGCGACGAAACGGTACGGAACGGGCGCGGCAGGTCGGCACCGAACGCTCGCGGCGGGTGTCGCGCGGCGGCGAGGGAGGTGAGCGCAATGGAGGGTCTGATCCGCGGCGACGGCGGTCGGGCGCGTAGGAGCGAGCCCGTCGACGACGACCGGTACGACGACGAGGAGGAGTACCTCGAACCCATCACGGCCGCCGAGGCGGCGCGCGAGGGGATGCGGCAGATCGTCGAGTTGACCGGCCGGGATCCGGTGGGGACCACCTCGCTGAAGTCGTCGCGGGACGGCTGGCTGATCGGGGTGGAGGTGATCGAGGACCGGCGTATCCCCAGCTCCACCGACCTGCTCGGCCTCTACGAGGTGGAGCTGGACCTGGAGGGCGGCCTGCTCGGCTACCGGCGGGCGCGGCGCTACCAGCGCGGGAAGGGCGAGGTGGGTTGAGGTGAGCGTGCAGCCGCCCCCGGTGGTGCAGAACTCCGGCCAGGTCCTGCCCGCCGGGCACGAGCCGGCCAACCTCGGCGACATCCTGGAGCGCGTACTCGACCGGGGCATCGTGATCGCCGGCGACATCCGGGTCAGCCTGCTCGACATCGAGCTGCTGACGCTCAAGCTGCGACTGGTCATCGCCTCGGTCGACACGGCCCGGCAGATCGGCATCGACTGGTGGGAGCACGACCCGTGGCTCAGCTCCCGGGCGAGGCCGCCGGTGGAGCCCGGCCCACGGGACCCGGAGCAGGTGGAGGCGGAACGCCGCCCCCGGGTCGCCCGGACGGCCGCCCGCAGGGAGGAGCGGGATGACTTCGACGGCTGACCTCGTGCCCGCCACCGGGCCGGCGAGCCCCGGCGTCGGGGTGTGGCTGCACGGCGTGGCGCGGGACGTCGATCCCGCCCTGCTCGCCACCACTGCCGGGATGGACGGCGCTCCGGTGCGCGCGGTGCGGGCCGCCGGCCTGGTCGCCGTCGTCAGCGCCGCGCCGCTGTCCGAGTACGGCGAGGAGGCGCTGCGCCGGAACCTGGAGGACCTGGCCTGGCTGGAGCGGGCGGCCCGGACGCACCACGCGGTGGTCGCGGCCCTGTCCCGCCACGGCGCCGTGGTGCCCGCCCGGCTGGCCACCGTCCACCACGACGACGCGCGGGTGGCGGCGCAGCTCACCGCCCGCCGGGTCGAGCTGACCACCGTCCTGGACCGGCTCGCGGGCCACGACGAGTGGGGCGTCAAGGGGTACGTCGTGCCGGGCGCGACGCCCCGCACGGCGGAGCCCGCCGGGTCGGGCGGCGCCGGGGCGGCGTACCTGCGGCGGCGCCGGGCCCAGCTCACCGCGCGCGAGGAGGGGCAGCGGATCGCCGCCGACGCCGCCTGCGCCGTGCACGAGGCACTGGCCGGGCACGCGGTGGCCGTCCGGCGGCACCCACCGCAGGACCGCCGGCTCTCCGGCGCGCCCACCGCCATGGTGCTCAACGGGGCGTACCTGGTCGGCCAGGGGTCGGTCGCCGGATTCCGCCAGCTCGTCGCCGCGCTCGCCGGGCGGCACCCGGAGATCCGGCTGGAGCTGACCGGTCCGTGGCCGCCGTACTCCTTCGCCGAGGAGCGGCCCGCCGAGCCGGCGCTCACCGTACGGGAGCCGGCATGCTGACGGCCCGGGGCCCGGCGTGGTGACCACGTCGCTCGCCCCCAGCAGCGCCGACGACCCGCTGTCCTACCGGCCGGTGGCCCTGGTCGACCTGCTCGACCGGGTCCTCGCCACCGGCGTGGTGATCAGCGGCGACATCACCATCGCGATCGCCGACATCGACCTGGTCCGGATCTCCCTGCGCGCGCTGGTCGCCTCCGTCGGCGCGCTCGCCCCGCCGGAACTGCCCGACGCCGCCCCGAGCGCCGCCGCCGGGACGCCGGGGACGTGGCCGTGACCGCCCCGGACGGCCGCCCGGACGGCGCGACGGGCCCGGGTGGCGGGGGCGGAGTGGGCGTGGGCAGACCGGGCGGCGGTAGCGGCCGGCGGGACGAGCCGGGCGGCGGTGTCGACCGCCGGGACGAGGCCGCCGAACTCGCCGCCGCGCTCGGCGACACCCGGTGGCAGCCGCCCCGCGTGACGCCGCTGGACCGCCGGCTCGCCGTCGACCGGGACGGCGTCGAGCGAGGGCTGGCCAGCCTCGTGCTGACCGTGATCGAGCTGCTGCGGCAGCTCATGGAGCGACAGGCGCTGCGCCGGGTCGACCTCGGCGACCTCACCGAGGAGCAGATCGAACGGATCGGCACCACGCTGATGGCCCTGGAGGAACAGATGGCGGGGCTGCGCGAGTACTTCGGCCTCACGCCCGAGGACCTGAATCTCGACCTCGGGCCCCTCGGCCCCCTCCTGCCCACCGACTGACGGGTCGTCCACGACGTCGGCCCGACAGCGCCCGTCACCCCCGGCCGGTCAGCCGGCCCGCTTCTCGGCGTACGCGGCGAGCCAGGCGACCTGGGCCGGGTCCAGGGACGGGCGGACCCGGGCGCGGGCCGCCGCCACGTGCGCGGCCGTGACCGTGGACGCCGTCAGCGACTCCCGCATGGCGGCCAGGGCCGCCTCGCGTACCAGCGCGGCACAGTCCGCCGCCGAGAAGCCGTCCAGCTCCCCGCCCAGCTCCACGAGGTCCACCTCGGGTGCCAGCGGCACGTTCCGCGCCGAGGCGCGCAGGATCTCCGCCCGCGCCGGCCCGTCCGGCGGCGGCACGTAGACCAGTCGTTCCAGCCGTCCCGGGCGCAGCAGCGCCGGGTCCACCAGGTCGGGGCGGTTCGTCGCGCCGACCACCACCACGTTGCGCAGCGTCTCCACGCCGTCCAGCTCGGTCAGCAGCGCGGCCACCACCCGGTCGGTGGTGCCGCCGTCGCTGGCCTGGCCGCGTACGGGGGCGAGCGCGTCCACCTCGTCCAGGAAGATCAGGGTGGGCGCGGCCTCCCGGGCCCGGCGGAACAGCTCGCGGACCGCGCGCTCGCTCTCACCGACCCACTTCGACAGCAGCTCCGCGCCCTTCACCGAGAGCACGTTCGCCCGCCCCGAGCCGGCCAGCGCCGTGACCAGGTAGGTCTTGCCGCAGCCCGGTGGGCCGTAGAGGAGCACTCCGCGCGGCGGCTGCACGCCGAGCCGGGCGAAGGTGTCCGGGTAGGTCAGCGGCCAGAGCACCGACTCGGTCAGCGTCGCCTTGACCTCCGTCAGGTCGCCCACGTCGTCCAGCGTCACCGAGGCCAGCTCCAGGGTGGAGGCGGCCATGGTGGTGGGGCGGACCACCTCCAGCGCGGCGGTGAAGTCGGCCATCGCCACCGTCGGCGTCTCGGCCGACTTCTGGCGCAGCGCCGCGCGCACCCCGGCCTCGCGGAGCAGCGCGGCCAGGTCGGCGGCGACGAAGCCGGGGGTACGCCCGGCGACCTCGTCGAGCCGCACGTCGTCGGCGAGCGGGACCTGCCGGGTCAGCACCGTCAACTGCTCCCGGCGCAGGGCCGCGTCCGGCAGCGGCACGCTGATCCGCAGCGAGAGCAGGTCCGGGGCCCGCAGCGCGGGGTCGACGGCCTCGGGCCGGCCGGTGGTGCAGACGACCGCCGCCCCCGCCCGTACGGTCTCGGCCACCACCTGCCGGAACACGGTCGCCACCGGCCCCGGCCCGTCCGCCGGGGCGAGCGCCTCCACGTCGGTGACCAGCAGCACCCCGGGGCCGTCCGCGCGCGCCTCGGCCGCGGCGGCGCGCAGCCGCTCGGCGGCGGCCTGGTTGGTCAGCGCGGCCACCTCGGGAGCCCAGAGCGGGCTGACCCGGGCCCCGACCCGGGCGGCCACGGCCCGTACGAGCGCCGCCTTGCCGGAGCCGGCCGGACCGGCGACCAGCACGCCCAGCGAGATGGTCGTGCCCAGCCGGCCGAGCACCTCCCGGTGGTGGAAGCCGAGGTCGAGCAGTTCGGTCAGCTCCTCGGCCTGCGACCGCAGCCCGGGCAGCTCGTCCACCGAGGGCGGCGCGTCGTCGACGCTCCCGGCGGTGCGTTCCGTGGCGTCCACGGCGCCCGGGAGGCGTACGCCCCCCGTGGCAGCCGCCCGGCCCGGGACGGTCCCGTTCGGCGTCGGACCCGCGTCGAGGCGTCGCCCCTGCGGGGCGGTGCCGGTGCCGGCGGAGCCGTGGGTCGCCTGGCCGTGCTCCCAGCCGACGACGGTCTCCATGGTGACCAGCGAGCCGGTGTCGGGCTCGGCGGCGACCACGGCGAGCAGGCTGCTGGTCCACGCGTACCCGATGCTGTTGGAGAGGCTGCGCCGGGCGGCCTCCACGAGGCTGCGCACCGAGGCGTCGGGCAGCACGTCCTGCGGCAGCAGCGACACGTCGTCCCCGGTCGTCACCACCTTGCCGAGCAGGGCCAGCCGGAGCATCTCGGGCGAGACCACGGCGGCGATCTGCGCCGGACCGGCGAGAAGCACCCGACGGGCCGGCGTGACCGGTAGGCGGCTCACCGTCACCTGGGCGCCGTCGCGGATGCCGAGGTTGCCCAGCATGAGGTCGTCGGCGTAGAGCAGCGCGGTGCTGGCGGTCGGCTCGGCCGGCGCGACGATGCCGGCGGTCACCCGCCGGCCCGCCAGCCGCACCGGGTCGCCGGGGCGCAGCGCCAGCGCGGTGAGCACCTCGGGGTGCAGCCGGACGACGCCCCGTCGGGCGTCGAGGGCCGCCGGCCGCAGGCTCGCGGTCAGGGTCAGGTCGGGTTCCGCCACCGCCCGACCCTAGCCGCCGTGGTCACGCCCTGCGCTCTCCCGGTGCGTTCCGTGCTCCGCGAGGAGCGTCACCGTCCCCCAGCAGGGAGGGGTCGCGGCGGATCAGCTCGGCCAGCCGCGCCGCCGGGTCGGGGGCCAGCCCCTCCTGGGCCGGCGTCCAGGCCGGCACCGTCTTGACCGACATCGGCCACGCCGGCGGCGGCGCGGGGGCCTCCGCGTCGACCGTCACGCCCGTGTCGGTCCAGGCGACCCGCAGCGGGTACGCCTGCCCGTCGTGCTCGACCCGGATGCTGACCGCCGTGCCGGGGTGGCCGGCCACCACGCGACGGACCGCCTCGGCAACCTCCACCACGGGGTCGCGGTGCTCCGCGCCCCGCCGCGCGTCGGCCCAGCCGGGCCCGGCGTTGCGCCCCTCGCCCCGGACGTCGGCGCGCCCCGGCTCGGATCCACCACGTGCCTCCGGCTCCCCGACGGCCTCCGCGCCCGCCGGCTCCGCCTCGGCGGCCCGCCGCCGCAACGCCTCCTCGCGGCGCGCCATCCGGGCCAGTGTCTCGTCCAGTCCACCTCTCATCACGAACCACCCCTTCTCGTGAAACGGGTCGAACCGCCGCAGCGGCTCAGGACCTTCCCTCCCGGGTGGCCCGCTCGAGTGCGCGGTCGAGGACGACCAGCAGGGCGTCCCGCACCGAGAGCCGGTCCCGGGCGTCGAACTGCACCAGGGGCACGTGGTCGCCGACGGCCAGCGCCCACCGGATCGCGTCGAGGTCGTGCGCCAGCCGCCCGTCGAAGGCGTTCACGCCGACCACGAAGGGCAGGCCGGCCCGCTCGAAGAAGTCGATCGCCGGGTAGCAGTCGTCGAGCCGGGCGCTGTCCACCACGACGAGTGCGCCGAGCGCCCCCCGGGCGAGGTCGTCCCACATGAAACCGAACCGGGCCTGCCCCGGCGTGCCGAACAGGTACAGCTTCAGGCTGCGGTCGATGGTGACGCAGCCGAAGTCCATCGCCACCGTGGTGGTGGTCTTCGCGGAGCGTACGCCGGGGTCGTCGACGCCGATCCCGGCGGTGGTCATCTCCGCCTCGGTGGTCAGCGGGGCGATCTCGGAGATCGCGCCGACCGTGGTGGTCTTGCCGACGCCGAAGCCGCCAGCGATGAGGATCTTGACCGGGATCGGCGGTGCGGCGGCCGGCGTGGGCCGGGGCACCGCGGCCACCCCGGTGGCCGGCGTCCGGTGCGGGGGCGGAGCGGACGCGGCGGGTTGCGGCCCCGTCGGGGAGCCGTACCGGGTGGCGGCGCTGTTGGCGGCGATCCCGCCCAGCGGGGCGACCGGCCATTCAGGAGATCGCACGGAGTCCATCAATCACTCGCAGGATGATGTCGGGGTCGAGGGCGTCGGCGCCGTCGTGCACGTCGAGGTGGCCCGCGGCGCGGAGGTCGCCGACCAGCACCCGGGTCACGCCGAAGTGCAACCGGGTACGGGCGGAGATCTCGGCGACCGAGATCGGCTCGTCGCAGAGCGAGACGATCGCCTGCAACTCGGGTGCCAGCCAGGTCAGCGACGCCGGCCGGTCGGTCGCCGGTCGGGCGGTCACCTGCGTCTCCAGTCCGATCGCCGGGTCGGCGCCGGCCACCCGCCCGGCGGTCAGCACGAACGGGCGCGGGCCGGCGGGCCCCTCCTCGGTCGCCGGCGTGGCCGTGGTCGCCGGCAGGCCGGGCCGGGCGTCGTGCGGGGACGACGCGCGCAGGTAGGGCCGGATCCGGACGGTGGGTTCCGGGTCCGGTCCCTCGCCGGCGACCTCGGGGGTCATTGCTGGGCGGCGTTCTTCAGCTCGGCGATCAGTCTCGGGGTGAGGGCGCCACCGGCCCGCCCGGCGAAGAGCGTCATCTCGTAGGCGACGGTGCCGAGGTTCGCCGAGCGGTCGGCGACCACCCCGAGCACGGAGCCGCTGCTGATCGCGCTGATCAGCAGGTAGCCCTCGGCCATGTCCACGACCACCCGGTTCAGCCCGCCGAGGGCGTACCAGCTCGCGGCGCCGCCGGCGAGGCTCGTCATGCCGGAGACCACCGCGGCGAGCCGTTCCGCGTTGGAGCGGTCCTTGATCGCCGACATGGCCATCAGCAGCCCGTCCGACGAGACGGCGATCGCCTCCAGCACGCCGGCCGTACTGGAGGTGAAGGAGTCCAGCAGCCAGTTGAAGGTGCGCGCCTCCGGGCTCAGGTCACCGGCGTTCTGGTGGTCGACGTTGTCGTGCGGGAAGGGGCTGGTCACCGTGATGTTCCCTCTTCGTAGCGGTGGTCTTGGCTGACTTCGCGCAGGGCGCGGGCGACGCCCGCCTCGAACTCGGTGAGGAGGTCGCGGACCTCGTCCGGGTTCTCGGGCGGGCTGTCGGGCTGACGGGCCGGGGTGGCGGTCAGGTTCGCCCCGGGCACCCGCCGGGTCAGCCCGGCCGGCGCGGTGCCGTCCGGGGTGCCCCGGCCCAGTTCGGCCCGGCGTACGCCCGACTCGACGGCCTCGACGAGGGCGCGGGCGGCGGCCGGGTCCGCGTCGGTGACCGGCACCGGCCCGCTCACCGGCGGGGCCGGCGGTCCGGCCGGGCGCAGGGTGGCGCCGGGTACCCGCTGCCGGATGCCCGGCGGGGCGGCTGCGGCCGGTGCCCGCCGCTCGGTGCCGGCCGGCGCCCGCAGTTCGACGCCGGCCGGCTCACCACTGGAGCTGAACGCGTCCCAGGAGGCGCCGGACTCCAGGCTGCGGGTGGCGCGGCTCAGCAGCGCCGCGTCGAACCCGGACGGCACCGCCTCCGCCGCCGCGCCGACCGCCGTGCGGGGCGCGGACGGTGCCGCGCCGACCACCGCGCCGACCCCGGACGGTGCCGTGTCGACCGCCGCGCCGGGTTCGGAGGGTGCCGTGCCGACGGCCGCGCGGGGCCGGGCGGCCTCCGGCTCGTCGGGCGGGCGCCGGTCGCGGGCGGGTACGGCGGCCCGGGCCACGGTCACGCCGGCCCGCTCGGCGCGGTGGACGATCAGCGACGTCTCCGGGACGTCCAGGTGCGCGGTCACCCCGCCGCCACCGGCGGTCGGCGTCAGCCGCACCTGCCAGCCGTGCCGGCGGGCCAGGCGGCCCACCACGAAGAGCCCCAGCACCTCGGTCGGCGCGAGGTCGAGCCGCTCCCGCCGGGTGAGCCGGGCGTTCTCCTCCGCCAGCCGCTCCGGGGCCATGCCGATCCCCCGGTCCACCACGGTCAGCCGGGCGCCGGAGCCGGTCGGCTCGCCGCCCACGGTGACCCGGGTGTGCGGCGGGGAGAAGACCGTCGCGTTCTCCATCAGCTCGGCCAGCGCCAGGACGAGGTCGCCGACGGCGCCGGGCGCCACCGACACGCCGGGCGGGACCTGCACGTCGACCCGGGTGTAGTCCTCGATCTCGCCGAGCGCCAGCCGGACCACGTCCGCGAGCGGCACCGGCGCCACGTGGGGGTCGGCGCCGGCCGAGCCGGAGAGCACCACCAGGCTGCCGGCGTTGCGGCGCAGCCGGCTGGAGATGTGGTCGAGCCGGTACAGGTGCTCCAGCCGGCCGGGGTCGGTCTCCTGCCGCTCCAGCCGGTCGATCAGCGCGATCTGCCGGCCCACGAGGTTCTGCGTACGGCGGCCGACGTGGCCGAACATCTGGGCCACGTTGCGTCGGCCGGCGACCTGCCGTTCCACGAGCCGGGCGGCGGTGCTCTGCACCCGGTCGAACGCGCGGGCCAGGTCGCCGATCTCGTCGCGGGCCCGTACGTCGACCGGGTCGAGGCGTACCGGCACGGCGCCCTCGGTCTCGTCGTCGGCGACCCGGGTCAGCTCCGCCTCGGCGACTCGGGCCACCCGGTCGGCGGAGCGGGTGAGCCGGGTCAGCGGCCGGGCCACCGTCCGGGCGACGGCCGCGCTGAGCAGCACCACCACGGCGAGGATCAGGGTGACGATCCCCGCCACCAGGTACGCCTCGGTCAGCGCCCGGCGTTGCTGCCCGGTCACCTCGGCGATGACGTCGGCGACGAGCTTCTTCTCGATGAACTGCCCGAAGGTGATCATCGAGCGGACCGACGGGAAGAGGGCGTCCAGCGGGATGTCCCTGGTCGCGCCAGCCGGGTCCAGCGCGCTCCTGCTGAGGAAGTCCGCGCTGGTCCGGGCGGCCACGGCCGCGTCGTTCAGGGTCACCAGCTTCAACTGCTCCGGCGTGATCAGGCTGCGGAACCCCTGGTTGTCCGCCCGCAGCCCCGCCATACAGGCGACGTACGAGGCACTGACCCGGGGCGAGCCGGTGGCCTTGACGAGCACGATGAGGGTGGCGCAGGCGCCCATCGCCTCGTCGACGCGGAGCAACCCGTCCAGGGCCAGCACCTGCCGCCCGGCCGCCGTGTCGGTGTCCACCCCGAACGGCAGCCGCAGCGCGTTGATCAGTCCCGTGCTGACCGGCCCGTACGCGGCCATGATCTGGTCCGGGGTGGCGGTGCCGGCGAGCACCGCGGCACGCACGTCGGTCAGCCCGCGTACGCCGTGCAGGGCCTCGGTCACCTCCGGCGGCAGCAGGCCTGCCGGGGTGGCCCGCAGGTCGGCGACGCGGTCGTCCACGCCGGCGGTCCGCTGCATCAGCTCGCTCCGGGTGACCCGGCCGAGCAGCAGCCCGACCGAGAGGACGCGCTCCTGTTGCAGGTCCTGCACGAGGCTGCCGATCCGGCTGGCGACGCGGACCCGGTCGGCGATGTCACCGGCCCGTTGCGCGGCGGCCACCCGGTCGAGCACCGCCGGCACGGCGAGCGCCACCATGCTGAGCAGCGGGATGACCACGAGCAGCGCGAGCTTGCCCCGGATGCGGAGCCTAGCGAGCAGCATCGGAGGGCCCCCACTGCGCGCCGCCGCGTTCGCGGGCCGACCCCGCCGGCTGGAGCTGACGCGGTTCGGCGCCCCGGCCGGCGGCCGGCTGCCACGGCGTGTCCTCCGGCGGGGCGTCGGCGCCGTACCGCTCGCGTCGCGCCTGTGCCGCGCGCCCCGGCGCCCGCCGGGCGGTGGCGAGCCACACCGCGCCCAGTGCCGCCCACAGCAGGACGGCCAGCGCCCCGGCCCCCACGGTCAGCCAGCGGTCCCGGTCCAGGTCGCGGGAGCGTCCGGCGAGGAGCGCGTCGAGTTCGTCCAGGATGACGGGCTGGAGCTGCTCGGCGGCGGCCTGCGCGTTCAGCCGGGCGCCGGCGATCCGCGCCTGGTCGGTCTCCGCGTCACGACCGGCCGGCGCCGAGTGGGCCGCCAACGTCTCGACGGCGCGCTGGTAGGTGTCGAGCGGGTTCAGCACGCTCGGGCCGAGGTCGGCGCTCTCCGAGTTGTCCACGGCGGCCCGGAGGTCGGCGACCAGGTCACCGGCCGGGGTGAGCACGCCCACCCGGAGGGCGGCGATCTCGACGGCGGTGCGGTTCCGGTCGGCGGCGGGCCGGCGGTCGGCGAGCACGGCCAGGTCGGCCAGCCTGCCGGCCGCCACGACCGCCTCGGGCAGGTCCCGGCTCGCGTGCTGGAGGAAGAAGGAGTCGGGCCGGGGGTCGCGGACGAGCCCGGACGTCTCCCGGACCTTGCCGTGCAGCGCCAGCAGCAGGTCGGTGGCCTCGCCGTACGCGGTGAAGGCCGCCTCCGGGTCGGCGGGGCCGCGGGCGCCCAGCGCCTCGATCCTGGCCCGCAGGCCCGCCCAGCGTTCCTTGGTGCGCAACTCGTCGCCGATCCGCGCGTCCACGGAGGCGGCGGCCTCGACCGCGCGGGTCAGCGCCTCGCTGGTGGCGGGCCGGGCGGCGACGGCGGCGGACTGGGCCTCGACCAGGGCGTGGGTGACCGGGGCGAGGGCGCGCAGGTACTCCACGCCCAGCCGTTCCCGGCCGGCCAGGTCCC
The DNA here is from genome assembly GCF_004345505.1 of Micromonospora sp. CNZ303. NCBI lineage: Bacteria > Bacillati > Actinomycetota > Actinomycetes > Micromonosporales > Micromonosporaceae > Micromonospora > Micromonospora sp. CNZ303. The sequence goes on from NZ_SLVT01000021.1 coordinate 94,808, forward strand.
GGTCGTCGGCCGTGAGCCGCCAGGTCTGGACGAACAGCATGGTCATCGGCGCGAGCAGGGCGACGAGGAGCAGCAGCGGCAGTACGCGGCCCACCGCGGTGGGCCGCCGGCGGGCCGGCGGTGCGGGGACGGTCATGTCTGTCTCCTCCGGCGGGAGCACGGGATCGGTGGGGGTGTCGGGGGTCGGCGGCGAAGTCCCGTGCACCGGACCGGAAAACTAACCGACCAGCGGGGGCCGTTCCGGCCACCGGACGGTCAGCTTTGCGTCCCGAAGCCCGAAGTGACCGCAGGGTCACTCGTCAGGCACCGTCCGTGCCAGGCCAGAGAGTGACAAGGATGGATCGGAGTGGATTTCCGACGAACATCGGAATTCACGTGATCCGAATTCATCTCCGTGAGACGGTCTGGACCGCGCCGGTGCGACGCCGATCGGATCAACCGGACGGACGTACGGAGGATCTCAGCCAACGCTCAGGATCCGGGCCGTACCGTGTGCCCAATGAGATCGCCGTTGTCGGCCGCGTGGATCCGGCGTGCCCTGCCCACCCGCCGGCGCGCCGTCGCCGCGACGGTGGTCGTCGTGCTGCTCGCCGCCGCCGTGGCCTGGGCCGTCCTGCCGCAGGGGCCGGCCGTCCGCACCGAGGCGGCGTTCGTGAACGTCTCCTCCGGGCCGGCCGGGAACGAGCCCGTCGACCTGGACACCACCTTCTACCTGCCCGAGGACGCGTCGGCGGCGAACAAGGTGCCGGCGGTGCTGCTGGCGCACGGCTTCGGTGGCACCAAGGAGTCCGTCCGCGCCGACGCCGAGGAGTTCGCCGGACGCGGCTACGCGGTGCTCACCTGGACCGCGCGGGGCTTCGGCCGCAGCGGCGGGCAGATCCACCTGGACCACCCGGACTACGAGGTCCGGGACGCCGAACGCCTGCTGGACTGGCTCGCCGCCCGGCCCGAGATCCGTACCGACGCGGCCGGGGACCCGAAGGTCGGCGTCGTCGGCGGCTCGTACGGCGGCGGCCTGGCGCTCCTGCTCGCCGCGCAGGACCAGCGCGTCGACGCGATCGTGCCCATGATCACCTGGAACGACCTGTCCCGCTCCTTCCTGCCGGAGAGCAGCGGCAAGGAGCCCACGGAGGGCGTGTTCAAGTCCGGCTGGGCCGGGCTGTTCTTCGGCGGCGGCGGCAACGTCGGCTCCGGGCCGGCCGGGCTCTCCGGGAACAGCGCCGCGCAGCCCGAGGGGGCGCCGGCCTCCGCCGGTCCGCCCAGCCCGGGGCCGGGCGCCGGTCCGGGGACGGGTCCGGGGCGCGCCCCCGCCGGGGCGGGAGACCCGGCCTGCGGCCGGTTCGCCGCCGACATCTGCGCCGCGTACCTGCGGATCGCCACCACCGGCCGGGCCGACCAGGCCGCCGTGGACCTGCTGCGCCGCTCCAGCCCGGCCGGGGTCCTCGACCGGATCAAGGCGCCGACCCTGCTGGTGCAGGGCGAGGCGGACACCCTCTTCCCGCTCGGCGAGGCGGACGCCAACGCGCGCGGCATCGCCGCCGCCGGCACGCCCGTCCGGGTGGCCTGGTTCACCGGCGGGCACGACGGCGGCGAGGGCCCGAAGACCGACTCGGACCGGGTCAAGTTCCTGACCGTGCAGTGGCTCGACCACTACGTCAAGGGCGAGGGCGACGCCCCGGGCGACGACTTCACCTGGTCCCGGATCGCCGGCTTCGACGCCCTCGACCGGGGCCTGGTGGCGACCGGCTACCGCTACGCCGACTACCCCGGCGTCGCCGGCACGGCCCGCCGGGACGTACCGGTGGCCGGCCCCGCCCAGCCCGTCGCCAACCCGCCGTCACGCAACCCGGCCGCCATCTCCTCGGTGCCCTTCGCCGGTGAGCTGTCGTCGCTGCTCGGCGGCGTGGCCGGCGACATCCCCGGCCAGCACGCCCGGTTCGAGTCGGAGCCGCTGGCCGAGGCGGTGGACGTCGTCGGCGCCCCGACCGTCGACGTGCGGGCGGCGTCGCCGACGGGGGAGGCGGTGCTCTTCGTCAAGCTCTACGACGTCGACCCCAACGGCGCGGCCACCCTGCCCAACGGCCTGGTCGCCCCGGTCCGGCTCACCGGCCTGCCGCCGACCATCGACGCGGCACGCCCGGTCACCGTCACCCTGCCGGCGATCGTGCGCCGGATCGAGGCCGGGCACCGGCTGCGCGTGGTGGTGGCGACCTCCGACCAGGCGTACGCCACCCCGGTCGAGCCGGCCGTGCACACCGTCGCGGCCACCGGCGCGGTCAGCCTGCCGACCGTCGCCGGCGACCCCATCCCCACCTCCGCCACCGTGTGGCGCTGGGTGCTGGCCGGCCTGGTCGCCGCGATCGTCGTCGGGCTCGTCGTGGTCGTCGCCGTGGTCCGCCGCCGGCACCGCCGCCAGGACAGCTCCATCCACCCGGCGTACGCGGGCGTCCCGCTGGCCGTGCGGCAGCTCCGCAAGGAGTACGCGGACGGCTTCGTCGCCGTCTCCAACGTGGACTTCGAGGTGCACCCCGGTCAGGTCGTCGGCCTGCTCGGCCCGAACGGCGCGGGCAAGACCACCACGCTGCGGGTGCTGATGGGGCTGACCCAGCCCACGGCCGGCGAGATCTACGTCTTCGGGCACCGGCTGGTGCCCGGGTCGCCGGTGCTGTCCCGGATCGGCGCGCTCGTCGAGGGGCCGGGCTTCCTGCCGCACCTGTCGGGGCTGGACAACCTGAAGGCGTACTGGCGGGCCACCGGACGGCCCGCCGAGGACGCGCACTTCGAGGAGGCCCTGGAGATCGCCGGCCTGGGCGACTCCGTGCACCGCAAGACCAACAACTACAGCCACGGCATGCGGCAGCGTCTCGCCATCGCGCAGGCGATGCTGGGCCTGCCCGAGCTGCTGGTGCTCGACGAGCCGACCGACGGGCTCGACCCGCCGCAGATCGCGGAGATGCGCCGGGTGCTCCAGCGCTACGCCACCGACGGCCGGGCGGTGCTGGTCTCCAGCCACCTGCTCGCCGAGGTGGAGCAGACCTGCACCCACGCGGTGGTGGTGAACAAGGGCCGCATCGTCGCCTCGGGCCCGGTCGAGGAGATCGTCGGCGAGTCGCCCAGCGTGCTCTTCGACGTGACCGATCCGGAGGCCGCCCGCGCGGTGCTGGACGGCCTGGACGGGGTGCGGGTGCTTCCCGACGGGGAGGGGCAGCTCGTGGTGGACACCAACGGCACCGCCCGCAGCGAGGTGGTCGCCGAGCTGGTCCGGGCCGGCATCGGGGTGGACCGGGTGGTGCCGCGGCGCCGCCTGGAGGACGCGTTCCTCGCCCTGGTGGGCGAGAACTCTCGGGGAAGCGGGGACCGATGATGGCGGGCACGTCACCCACGGTGGGAGCGGCGGCCGGCTACCGGCCCTCGGCGACCCTGCCGTTCGGCGCCGAGTTCCGGCGGCAGGCCTTCCGGCGGCGTACGCAGCTCGCGCTCGGGTTCATGGTGCTGCTGCCGTTGATCATCCTGATCGCGTTCCAGTTCGACACGGGCGGCGACGACGACAACGGGCGCGGGGAGTTCGGCAGCCTGGTGGAGTTCGCCACGTCGGGCGGGCTGAACTTCACGCTCTTCACCATCTTCGTCTCGGCGTCGTTCCTGATGGTCGTGGTGGTGGCGCTGTTCTGCGGGGACACGGTGGCCAGCGAGGCGAGCTGGGGCAGCCTGCGTTACCTGCTGGCGGTGCCGGTGCCCCGGGCCCGCCTGCTGACGGTGAAGCTGCTCGTCGCGCTCGTCTACTCGGCCCTGGCGCTGCTGCTGCTCGCCGGCACCGCCCTGCTGATCGGCACCCTCCGCTACGGCTGGGAGCCGTTGCGCAGCACGGTGGCGGCCCAGCTCGAACCGGGCGAGGGGCTGCTGCGGCTGCTGGGCGTGCTCGGCTACCTGGCGGTCGTACTCCTGGTGGTGGCCGGCCTGGCGTTCCTGCTGTCGGTGGTCACGGACGCCGCCCTCGGCGCGGTCGGCGGCGCGGTGCTGCTCTGGATCCTCTCCAGCATCCTCGACCAGATCACCGCCCTGGGCGCGCTGCGCGCGTTCCTGCCGACGCACTACAGCACCGCCTGGCTGGGGCTGCTGTCGACGCCGGTGCAGACCGACGACGTGGTACGCGGGGCGATCTCGGCGATCAGCTACGCGACGCTGTTCTGGGGCCTGGCGTTCTGGCGCTTCACCCGCAAGGACGTCACCAGCTAGGGCGCCGGGTCGGTCTGCTTCTTCCAGGCGCTGACCCCGATCCGGCCCGTGTTCCCGAGGTCGATCGGCCCGTCCAGGCCCACCATCTGCGCGGGCCGGCCCTCGGCGGGCGCGATCTCCAGGCGCTCGCCGTTGGTGGCGACGACCGTCGAGTCGGTCACCAGGTTGCGCCAGAGCACGGTGGCCGCAGCCCGTTCGCCGGGCCGCAGGGTCACTGGCCGGGGCGGAGCGTCGAAGCCCGACGTGATCTCCCTGGCCCCGTCGACGACCCGGACGGGTATCGGATCGCCGTCGCCGTCGTAGAGACGCGGCACCGGGTGGCCGTTCAGCCGGTAGGGCTTCGTGCCGCAGTTGACCAGTAGCAGACCGAGCGCCCGCAGTCCCATCGCGGCGCTGCTGCCCGGTGACGTGATCCGTACGCCGGACTGCGGGCATTCGCCCGCGAGGTCGGACGCCGTGTCGCGCGGCGCCGGTTCGCCCGGCCGCGGAACGACCTGCGGGGGATCGATCGGCATCGTATCGATCGGCAGGGGCTTGGCCGGCTGGGGCTTGGCCGGCTGGGGGCTGGCCGGCTGTGGGTCTGCCGGCGCCGGGCCGGGCGCAGGCGCGCAGGCACCGAGCAGGACGAGGCCGGCGATCGCGACCCCGACCGTCCGCACCGGACCGGGCACTGCGCGGCGCGAGCGCGGTGTGGGCCGGTGCGCGGGACTCGCTGCCGATGCCGATGACATCTCCCGATCATCGCACCGGACGGGCCCCGCACCCCCGCCGCCGGCTCCGCGCCCGCGCGGCAGCGGCACCATCAGGGCTGACGTTTCGGCAGGGGCGGCGGCACGGCGCGGTGCGTGTCGAGCTGAATCGTCTACGACATCACCCGTCCCGCTCCCACCACGACCCGGGTCGGACGCTCCCTCGGCCCGGTCCGACGGCAGGACAAGGGGATCGCCGGTCGGGCCGCGAGGCCCCGGGGATACGGCGACGGCGGTCGGCCACCGGCACGGTGCAAGTGTTTCAGTGATGGCGTGGTGTCGGTGAGTGAGAATCGGGTATGGCCAATCCGCCCCCTGAGCCGCCGCCTGAGCCGCAGTCCGAGTCGTCGTCCACACCGCCGCCCGAGCCGTCGTCCGAGCGGTCCGCCCCGTCTGCGCCCGTGCCGCCGTCCGTGTCTGCGCCCGCGCCGCCGTCCCAGCGTTCCCCCGCGTCGGCGCCCGCGCCGTCATCCGCCTCCGCGCCTACGCCTTCGCCGCCGTCCGCGTCTGCGCCTTCGCCGCCGTCCGCGTCTGCGCCTACGCCGCCGTCCGCGTCTGCGCCTGCACGGCCGTCCGCGTCGGTGGCCGGGCCGAAGGCCTGGGCCGTACTGGTGGATCAGCGCCTGCCCGGGATTCGCGGGCTCCCGCCGAAGCAGCGCGCGGTGTACGCGACCGCCGCCGTCGTCATCCTCGTGGTCGGCGCGCTGTTCGCGTACCAGGCCAACTTCCTCCTGGACCGCTCGACGGCCACCGATCGGGCCCGCTCGGACCGGCAGGCCGCGAAGGCGGTCGACCGTGAGCAGCCCGCGTTCGTGTCCACGGTCACGCCCCTGGACTACGACCGGGACCTGCCCGAGGCCTTCACCGTCCTGCTCGACCGGCCGCTGACCGAGGACGAGCAGGTCGCCCTCACCGCACTGACCGGCCCGAGGTCGGAGGTGTGGGAGTTCCTGAAGCCGCTCGGCGGCCGGGTGGTCGAGCACGCGTCCTACGTGGCCTCGTTCGAGGACGGCAACGAGAATCGCGGCCATGCCCAGACGTTCGACCTGAACCTGAACAGCGACCGCGCCGCCGGACTCACGATCAACGACATGACCGCCGTGAAGGACTCGTGCCGCGCACCCACGGCGCAGACCGTCGTCACCCTTCCCCCGGCGGGTGCGGAGACCCGGCAGGGGCTGCTGTGGGACCTGACCGGTGGGCCGACGGACGAACCGCACGGCCCGTACGTCCTGGCCGACGGCGAGCCGGAGGAGGGGCAGTTGTACTTCCGCCGCAACGTCGTCGAGCTGGGCAACGGTCAGTCCAACATGGCCTTCCGCGTCCAGCCGGAGGTGTCCACCCACACGTGCGAGTGGCACATCGTTGCCTCCTACACCGACACGACCGGTGCCCACGAGCAACGCATCCCCGGCGGCACCGGCACGTTCACCACCGAGGCCATCCCGACGCGGCCCGTCCAGTACTTCGAACGCCCTCCGGGCACGGAGTGGGGCTGCCTCGGCGAGGTGCGCCAGCAGGACTGCCCGGCCACCGGATCCGTACGGCTGCCGAGGCCGCCGGTCCACCGGCCGGTCCCGGACTGAGCCGCGCGTGCCCGGCACGGCCGGAGCCGGCAAGACCGACGGGTCCCGGGCGGAGGCGGCCCGGTCGCGGGGACGTCAGCGGGAACGGGGCCTGCGCTTGCGGGTGGGGGAGTCGGGGGAGTCCGGCGTGGTGCCCGAGTCGGCGGTGTCCCCGTCGTCGGGCGTGTCGGTCACCCGGGCGTCGGTGTGGCTCAGCTCGGCCAGCGTCGCGCCCCTGAGCTGGTAGACGGCGGTGCGCCGGATGCTCAACTCCGCCATCGGGCCGCCCGCCGGCCGGGTCAGGTAGACCACCGTCGCCCTGCCGTCGCGCACGCTGACGCTCTCCACCGGCGTACGGTCGCCGAGGTCGACCTGGGCCTGGTAGTCCGGCTCGCCCCTGACGTTGCGCCAGGCGGCGAGGGTGAAGAAACGGCCGGTGCCGCCGCCGTCGAGCGCGACCACGCCGATCGCGTCGCCCGCGCCGTCGCCGTCGAGGTCGCCGACGGCGCACGGCCGCTGCAACTGCACCGTCGTGCCGTCCCGGTCGGCCCACCGGCCGTTGGTGAGGCGGAGCGGGGTGGCGTACCCGCGGTAGCGGACCTTCCGGCTGCCGACCCGGGTGTCGCGCAGTTCCAGGCAGGTGAGCTGGTCGCCGGTGCGGCGCGGGGTGGGGGTCGCCCGGGCGGTCGCCGGGGTGGCGTCGACGTCGTCCCGCTTCGCGGCGGTGCCGGCGGTCCGGTCGGCGGACCGGTTCCGCTTCTTGCGGTTGCCCGTGGAGCAGGCGGTGGTGAACGTCAGGAGGCAGGCCATGGAGAGCGCCACCACCGGGACGAGTTTGCGACGCATCGCGCGTTCCTTTCCGTCGATCTGCCCGCACCGTAACGGGCCCGCGCCACGCCTACCCCGCAGCGCCATGGGAGCGTTCCCACGAAGAGGGAATGCATCGACATCGCCAAATGGGCGTCGGCATTCTGGTGTCGTCCCGTCGTCTCATCGGAGGTGCCCTGATGCTCGCTGACCGGATCGGCGGCCCGGCCCTGTCCCTGTTCCGTGCCGTCGTCGGCCTGCTCTTCCTCTGCCACGGCCTGGCCTCACTGCTCGGGGTCCTCGGTGGCAGCCGGGGCACCGGCGAGGCGGTTCCGCTCGGCGAGTGGCCGGGGTGGTGGGCCGCGCTGATCCAGGCGGTCTGCGGCGGGCTGGTGCTCGTCGGGCTGTTGACCCGGGTGGCGGCCCTGCTGGCGTCCGGCTCGATGGCCTACGCGTACTTCGTGGTGCACCAGCCCGACGCGCTGCTCCCGCTGCGCAACGGCGGTGAGCTGGCCGTCCTGTTCTGCTGGTCGTTCCTGCTGATCGCCGTGTTCGGCCCCGGCGCGTGGGCGGTCGACACCGCGCTGCGGGCCCGACGCCCCGCCGACTCCCGCTCGGTGACCGCCTGAATCCGTACCGTCGAAGAAGGCCCGCCGGTCGCCCGACGGCGACTGCGGGATCGCTCACAGCGTGGGATCTCCCGGTGATCCGGGCGGCGTCGGTGCTTAGACTCGACGGCACAACTGCATACCTCATCCAGAGGGGCTGAGGGATACGGCCCGACGACGCCCCGGCAACCACCCCGCGCGCTCATCGCAGAGCGACCGGCGGGGCAGGTGCCAATTCCGTCCCCGCCGCAGGGTGCGATGCGGGGAAAGATGAGAGGAACCGCGACATGACGTCGACGTTCGCCCCCTCCGGCATCGACACCACCGCCAGCCCCGCCCGCGCCCTGGTCTGCCGCGCCTGTTCGGCGCGCTACCCGCTCGCCGCCCAGCACGCCTGCTACGAGTGTTTCGGCCCGCTGGAGGTCGACTACGACGCCGCCGCGCTCGCGACGGTCACCCGGGAGCAGATCGAGGCGGGCCCGCAGAACATCTGGCGGTACGCGGCGCTGCTGCCCGCCGGCCAGGACCCGGCCACCCGGGTCACCCTCGACCCCGGTTTCACCCCGCTGGTGGCCGCCCCGCACCTCGCCGCCGAGCTGGGCATCACGGCCCCGCTCTGGGTCAAGGACGACAGCGCCAACCCGACCCACTCGTTCAAGGACCGGGTCGTCTCGGTGGCGTTGACCGCCGCCCGCGCGCTCGGCTTCAGCCGCTACGCCTGCGCCTCCACCGGAAACCTGGCCAACTCCGTCGCCGCGCACGCGGCCCGGGCCGGCGCGCCGTCGGTGGTCTTCATCCCCGGCGACCTGGAGCAGGGCAAGGTCATCACCACCGCCGTCTACGGCGGCGAGCTGGTCGCCATCGACGGCTCGTACGACGACGTGAACCGGCTCTGCGGCGAGTTGGTGGAGACGGACGAGTTCGAGGACACCGCGTTCGTCAACGTGAACGTGCGCCCCTACTACGCCGAGGGCTCGAAGACGCTCGGTTACGAGGTCGCCGAGCAGCTCGGCTGGCGGATCCCCGCGCAGGTGGTGATCCCGATGGCCTCCGGCGAGCTGCTCACCAAGATCGACAAGGCGTTCGCCGAGCTGGTCGAGATCGGCCTGGTCGAGGCGCCGGCCGGCGGCTGGAAGGTGTTCGGCGCGCAGTCGGCCGGCTGCAACCCCATCGCCACCGCCCTGCACGCCGACACCGACACCATCACGCCCGTCAAGCCGACCGGCATCGCCAAGTCCCTCAACATCGGCGACCCGGCCGCCGGCATCTACGCGCTGGAGGCGGTGCGCCGCACCGGGGGTTGGATGGAGTACGTCGACGACGACGAGATCCGCGCCGGCATCCGGCTGCTGGCCCGGACCACCGGCGTCTTCGCCGAGACGGCCGGCGGGGTGACGGTGGCCGTGCTGCGCAAGCTGGTCGAGTCCGGCCGCCTCGACCCGACCGCCGAGACCGTCGTCTTCAACACCGGCGAGGGCCTCAAGACCCTTGACGCGGTGGCCGGCGAGGTCGGCCCCACCCACCGCATCAAGCCCTCGCTCCGCGCCGCCCGCGACGCCGGCCTCCTCGGCTGACCCGCGTCCGCACCCCGGTCTTCCCCGCCCCTCCAGAGGGCCGGGAGCTGGCGCGTCGAGGGGGTCGCGGGCAGGAGGGCGGGGGATTCGCGGCGTAACTGGGTTTTCGCTGTGAGTGCGGAAAACGCGCCGACAAGGACTTGACGGCAGGAACCGGACGGCGCAAGATGCTCCGTGCGGGAGGGCGTTTCGCCGGAGACTTTCAGTTCTTGCGACCCAACGCCGGAGGCGTTGTGCGAGCGTCCCTCCCGACCAACTTCCGATCGGGCCAGCGATAATTCGCTGGCCCGATCGTCGTCAGGTGGCGCACCCTCAGCCGATGAGCATCGCGATCGCGCCGCTCGACGCCGCCGACCAGGCCGCCGTTGACGAGGCGTACCAGATCGGCGCGGCGGCCAACGAGGCCGACCTGCCGGACTTTCCGCCCTTCTGCCGGCGGCGCTTCGAGGCGGCGATCCGGCACCCGATGCCGGGCAACGAGCCGCTCTGGGCGCTGGCCCGGCTCGACGGCGTGCCGGCCGGCTACCTCGCGGTGGACCTGCCGCAGCTCGACAACACCGAGAACGCCACGGCCGAACTGGTCGTGCACCCGGAGCGCCGGCGTCGCGGCGTCGGCCGCGCGCTGCACGAGCACGCCGTACGCCTCCTGCGGGAGCGGGGTCGCAAGCGGGTGGTGGCCATGGCGGTCTCCGCGCTTCCCGGCGGCCCGGCCCGCTCCGGGGCCGCCGCCGCCTTCGCCGCGTCGACCGGCGCCCGGCCGGCGCTGGCCGAGGTCCGCCGCCGGCTCGACACCACCCGGCTCGACCACGACGGCCTGGCCGCCGCGCTGGCCGACGCCCGGAGCCGGGCCGCCGGCTACGACGTCGTGCGCTGGCAGGGAGACACCCCGCAGGAGTACGTCGCCGACATCGCCTACCTCGACGGCCGGCTGATGACCGATGCGCCCCTGGGCGACGTGGAGTGGGAGCCGGAGCGGATCGACGTCGAACGCGTCCGCGGCATCGAGCGGGCACTGCGGGCGCGGGGGCGGCGGCGCTACCACACGGCGGTGCGCCACGAGGCGTCCGGCCGGGTGGTCGCCTGGACCCTGCTCGACGTCGGGGCGTCGGCCGACTGGCACGCGTTCCAGCAGATCACCATCGTCGACCCGGAGCACCGCGGCCGTCGCCTCGGCCTGCTCACCAAGGTCGAGAACCTGCGCCACCTGTTGGCCCACGAGCCGGCGGTACGCGCGATCGACACCTTCAACGCGGCGCAGAACGCCCACATGGTGCGGATCAACGAGCAGCTCGGGTTCCGGCCCGTCGACGGGTGGACCGACTGGCAGCTCACCATCTGAGTTGTGACAGGCCCCTACTGATCTGAGGGGTTCCTGTTGCATGATGGCGGGCATGACGGAGACCCCGCACCCCCTGTACGACAGGCACGCCGACACCCTCAACCGGGCGCTGACCGCGATCACGGAGCGCGGGTACTGGTCCGCCTATCCCGAGTCGCCCAGCCCCCGGGTCTACGGCGAGACCGCCGCCGCCGACGGCAAGGCCGCCTTCGAGGCGTACCTCGGCGGTGACTTCCCCCTCGACCAGCCGGGCGCGGCCGACCGGGTCGCCACCGAGAGCAGCCCGTTCGGCGTCGAGCTGAACGTCCGCTACCCGCACGCCGGCGCCGACGAGCTGGTCGCCGCCGCCTCCGCCGCCCTGCCCGGCTGGCGCGACGCCGGCCCGCAGGCCCGGGTGGGGGTCTGCCTGGAGATCCTCGACCGGCTGCACAAGCACATCTTCGAGCTGGCCAACGCGGTGCAGTTCACCAGCGGCCAGGCCTTCGTGATGGCCTTCCAGGCCGGCGGCGCGCACGCGCTGGACCGCGCGCTGGAGGCGGTCGCCTACGCGTACGCGGAGATGACCCGGCACCCGGGGACGGCGGGCTGGGAGAAGGCGGCCGGCAAGGGCGACCCGCTGCGGATGACGAAGACGTTCCACGTGGTGCCCCGCGGCGTCGCGCTGGTGATCGGCTGCAACACCTTCCCGACCTGGAACTCGTACCCGGGGCTGTTCGCCTCGCTGGTCACCGGCAACCCGGTCGTCGTCAAGCCGCACCCGCGCGCGGTGCTGCCGCTGGCCATCACGGTGAAGTACGCCCGGGAGGTGCTCGCCGAGGCCGGCTTCGACCCGAACCTGGTGCTGCTCGCCCCCGAGGCCCCCGGGGAGAAGCTCGCCTCCACGCTGGCCCTGCACCCGGCCGTGAAGATCATCGACTTCACCGGTTCCACCGAGTACGGCGACTGGCTGGAGGCCAACGCCCGGCAGGCGGCGGTCTACACCGAGAAGGCCGGGCTGAACACGGTGGTGATCGACTCCACCGACGACTTCGCCGGGATGTGCCGCAACCTCGGCTTCACCCTGACCCTCTACAGCGGCCAGATGTGCACCACGTCGCAGAACATCCTCATCCCCGGCAACGGCATCGAGACCGACCAGGGGCACAAGAGCTTCGACGAGGTGGCGGGCGGGATCGCCGCGGCGGTCGCCAAGGTCACCGCCGACCCGGCGCGCGGGGTGGAGATGACCGGCGCGATCGTCAACGACGGGGTGCTGGAGCGCCTCGACGAGGTCACCAAGGTCGGCGAGGCGGTGCTGGAGTCGCGTACGGTCGAGCACCCGGCCTTCCCCGACGCGGTGGTCCGCACCCCGACGGTGGTCAGGCTGGCGGCCGACGACACCGCGACCTACTCGAAGGAGTGGTTCGGGCCGATCTCGTTCGCCATCGCCACGGACTCCACCGCGCACAGCCTGGAGATCCTGCGCGCCACGGTCGGCGAGAAGGGCGCGCTCACCGCGGCGGTCTACTCCACCGACGAGGCGGTCCTCGACGCGGCCGAGGCCGCGGCGATCGAGGTCGGGGTGCACCTGTCCTGCAACCTGACCGGCGGGGTCTTCGTGAACCAGTCGGCGGCCTTCTCCGACTTCCACGGCAGCGGCGCCAACGCGGCGGCCAACTCGGCGCTCACCGACGGCGCCTACGTGGCCAACCGGTTCCGCATCGTGCAGTCCCGCCGGCACGCCTGACGTTTCCGGCTGCCCGGGTCGGCCCCGCACGGGCCGCTCCGGGCAGCCGACCCGGTCCTGGCGGAGCGGGTCGCCGGCGCGGGTCAGGCCGGGCGGCGCATCTGGAGCTCGGTGAGCGCCGGGACCGTGGGGTGCGGCACGCGTACGCCGGTGTCGACGAAGCCCAGCCGCCGGTACGCCCGGTAGGCCCGGTCGTTGCCGACCACGACCTCCAGCATCAGCTCGGGGCGCCCGCAGGCGCGGGACCAGGCCGCGACCGCGTCGACGAGTTCGCCGAGGAGGCCCGTGCCCCGCCAGGGCGGGGTGACGTAGACGGCGTACACCACGGTCAGCCCCGGCTCCCCGGGGGCCACCGTGCCGCCGGCGTGCCCGACGAGCCGGCCGCCCGGGTCCGCGACGAACTGGGCGGTGCCCGCCCCGACGGAGACGGACGCGATCCTGGCCGCGTAGTCGGCGTGCGACCGGGCCGCCGCGTCGGCGAGGGTCTCCAGGAAGGCCAGCGGGGCGTCGGCGAGCATCTCCAGCCGCAGCGCCCGCATCCGAGCAGCGTCCGGGGGGCGGACCCGCCGGATCTCGGCCCGCCGCGTCGGCCCCGGACCGTCGGGCGTGCTCGTCATGCCGAATGCCTATCACAGCGATGACGGCCGATGGCAGTCGATCGGCGTATGTCCGATTTGTGGTCGTGCGCCGTCGTCACGCTTCGTGTAGCGTGCGATTTCGGTCACCGTTTCAGCGGCCCTCGTCGATCGCCGAGCCGGTGGTCCTCCGGTGCCGGCCCGCCCGGCCTCCGGGGTCGTGGAACGCCGCGCAGAGTGAGGAAGTGCACCGTGGCAGAGGGCACCGTGAAGTGGTTCAACTCCGAAAAGGGCTACGGCTTCATCGCCGTCGACGGCGGGCAGGACGTCTTCGTCCACTTCTCGGCGATCGAGATGGACGGCTACAAGGCGTTGGACGACGGCCAGCGGGTCGAGTTCGAGATCGCCCAGGGCCAGAAGGGCCCCCAGGCCGAGCGCGTGCGCGTCATCGCCTGACGGGCGTCCCTCCCGCGCCCCCGCGCCGACCGCCCTCCCGACCACCGGTCGTGGGGCACCGGCCGGGGGTGGCCCGGGCGGTCGTCGGCCGGTCCGCTCCACGGGGGCGGGCTGTCGGCCGATCTGCTCCACGGGGGCGGGCTTCGGCGCGGTTGCGTCGGCAGGGGAGGATCGTGAGCCGTTCCAGCCATCGCTGAGGAGGGTTCATGTCCGACCAGCCACCCCAGGCCGCGCCGCCCCCGGGAGATCCCGACCCCTCCGCGACGCCCCCCGTCGGCCCGGGCGGTGCTGCGCCGACGGGCCCGCAACAGCCGCAGGACTGGGTCTTCCCGCCCACCGGCGGGTACCCGGTCGGCTCCGGCCCGTACGGCGGGCAGCCGTGGTACCCGGGCGCCCCGGTCGCGTATCCCGGGCAACCGGGCGCCCCGGTCGCGTATCCCGGGCAACCGGGCGCCCCGGTCGCGTACCCCGGGCAGCCGGTCCACGGGTGGTACCCGCCGGGGCACGGCCTCGACCCGGCCGACCTGCTCGTCACCCCGCCCGGCGCGGGCGTCAACGGCTGGTTCGGCCGGTGCGTCGGCGCGGTGCGCCGGGGCTGGCGGCTGCTGCTGCCGATCCTGCTGCTCACCCAGGCGCTGCCGGCCCTGGTGGTGTCGATGCTCTCGCTGGTCGTCGACCCGAGCGCCAAGTGGGAGGAGTCGATGGCCGGCGACCCGGCGGCGCTGCCCGACACCTTCCTGACCGACACGGTCGTCCTGCTGTCCGTGGTGCTGGGCGGCGCCCTCATCTTCGGCTTCGTGCAGAGCCTCGGCTGGGCCGCCGGCACCTGGGTGGTCACCCGGCAGGCGTCCGGTCAACCGGTGAGCGTGGGCGCCGCCCTCTCCTATGGGGTGCGCCGGGCGCTGGGCCTCTGGGGCTGGACCCTGCTGATGAGCGTGATCATCGGGCTCGGGGTCTGCCTCTGCGTGATCCCCGGCATCTACTTCGCCTTCGCGCTGAGCATGGCCGGCCCGGTCTACCTGTTCGAGCGGCAGCACCCGATCGGCCGTTCCTTCCGCATGTTCCACGACCGGCTCGGTCTGCTGCTCGGCCGGGTGGCGCTGGTGGCGGCGGCGGTGATCGTCGGCAGCGGGGCCGCCGGCATGGTGGAGGGCATCGGCACGCTGCCGTTCGGCACCACCCCGCTGGAGTCGCCCGGCACGGCGGTCGGCGTGCTCGTGGTGACGCTGGTGGGTGCGGTGCTGGCCCTGCCGACCCACCTCGCCCAGCTGGTCGGCCTGGTCGTCACGTACGCCGAGCAGCGCGCCCACGAGGGGCCGGTGGACAGCGCGCGGCTCGCCAGCGAACTCGGCTGACCGGGCCCATCGTGCTTGCACTCGGCAGGGGAGAGTGCTAAACAAGTCATTGGCACTCGCATACCGTGAGTGCCAATGGTCGGGGCGGTAGGGCCACGGTCGTAGCGGCGTCCAGACGCGGCTGCGGCACATGGCCGGTCGTCGCGGGCTATCCGGCCCGGCCGAGGAGACGTCGTCGTCGCCAGGTGGCGACGTCCCAAGGTGCGTACACCAGGCGGCCCATCCGGGACACACACTCCGGGTGGCCCGTGAGTGTCCAGGAGGACAACGCCGTATGGCCAAGATGATCGCGTTCGACGAAGAGGCGCGCCGCGGCCTCGAGCGGGGCATGAACCAGCTCGCCGACGCCGTGAAGGTGACCCTCGGCCCCAAGGGCCGCAACGTCGTCCTCGAGAAGAAGTGGGGTGCCCCCACCATCACCAACGATGGTGTGAGCATCGCCAAGGAGATCGAGCTCGAGGACCCCTACGAGAAGATCGGCGCCGAGCTGGTCAAGGAGGTCGCGAAGAAGACCGACGACGTCGCCGGTGACGGCACGACGACGGCGACCGTCCTGGCCCAGGCCCTGGTCCGCGAGGGCCTGCGCAACGTGGCCGCCGGTGCCAACCCGATGGCCCTGAAGCGGGGCATCGAGGCCGCCGTGGCCAGCGTCTCGGAGGAGCTGCTCAAGCTCGCCAAGGACGTCGAGACCAAGGAGCAGATCGCCTCCACCGCCTCCATCTCCGCCGGTGACACCAGCGTCGGCGAGATCATCGCCGAGGCGATGGACAAGGTGGGCAAGGAAGGCGTCATCACCGTCGAGGAGAGCAACACCTTCGGGCTGGAGCTGGAGCTCACCGAGGGTATGCGCTTCGACAAGGGCTACATCTCGGCCTACTTCATGACCGACCCGGAGCGCATGGAGGCCGTCTTCGACGACCCCTACCTCCTGATCGTCAACAGCAAGATCTCGTCGGTGAAGGACCTGCTCCCGATCCTGGAGAAGGTCATGCAGTCGGGCAAGCCGCTGCTGATCATCGCCGAGGACATCGAGGGCGAGGCCCTGGCGACCCTGGTCGTCAACAAGGTCCGGGGCACCTTCAAGTCCGTCGCCGTCAAGGCGCCGGGCTTCGGTGACCGCCGCAAGGCCATGCTGGCCGACATCGCCATCCTCACCGGTGGCCAGGTCATCAGTGAGGAGGTCGGCCTCAAGCTGGACGCCGTCGGCCTCGACATGCTGGGCCGCGCCCGCAAGGTCGTGGTGACCAAGGACGAGACCACCATCGTCGACGGTGCCGGCGACGCCGAGCAGATCCAGGGCCGGGTCAACCAGATCCGGGCCGAGATCGACAAGAGCGACTCCGACTACGACCGCGAGAAGCTGCAGGAGCGGCTGGCCAAGCTGGCCGGCGGCGTCGCGGTGATCAAGGTCGGCGCGGCCACCGAGGTCGAGCTGAAGGAGCGCAAGCACCGCATCGAGGACGCCGTCCGCAACGCGAAGGCCGCCGTCGAGGAGGGCATCGTCCCGGGTGGTGGCGTCGCGCTGGTGCAGGCCGGCAAGACCGCCTTCGACAAGCTGGACCTGGTCGGCGACGAGGCGACCGGCGCGCAGATCGTCAAGATCGCGCTGGACGCCCCGCTGCGGCAGATCGCCGTCAACGCCGGTCTCGAGGGTGGCGTGGTCGTCGAGCACGTCCGCAACCTCAACCCGGGTCACGGCCTCAACGCCGCCAACGGCGAGTACGTCGACCTGCTGGCCGCGGGCATCATCGACCCGGCCAAGGTGACCCGCTCGGCGCTGCAGAACGCCTCGTCGATCGCGGCGCTCTTCCTCACCACCGAGGCCGTCGTGGCGGACAAGCCGGAGAAGACCCCGGCCGCCCCGGCTGGTCCGGGTGGCGGGGACATGGACTTCTGAGTCCAGCTCCACCAACGCCATGAGGGGCGGGCCGCGTCAGCGGTCCGCCCCTTGCGCTGTCACGTCGGCAGTGGCCGTTGGTTGCGTCTCTTCTGCGACCGGTCGTACGGCTGCGGGATCTGCACCGGCTCGTCGACCAGTGTCACCGGCTCGTCGGCCGGCTCGTCGACGCCGGCCATCTCCGCCTGCTGCTCGGCGTCGCCGTAGTCGAGCCGGTCGAACGGCAACGGGCCGGGGCGTTCGTCGTCCGTGGTCATGGCTGCCTCCTCTACCGGAAACGGTAGGGCGCGACGATCACCAATGCGGGCGAATGGCGTTATGAGGGTCTATATCCTGTTCGCCCGGTTGTCAGTCCCCGAGCGTCCTGCGGTACAGGAAGAAGGCGCGCTCGATCCGGGCACCCGCGCTGCCCGAGTAGAACGGGACCGGCCCGACCCAGCCGATCTGCGCCGCCGTCACGCCCGCCGCCCGTTGCTCGCGCAGGCAGCGGCGCAGCAGCACCCCGCCGATCCCCGAGCCCTCGGCCGCCGGGGCGGTGCCCATCGGGCCGAACCAGCTCGGCCGCGACGACCCGTACGCGGCGAAGCCGAGCACCTCGCCGTCGCGCTCGGCCAGGTGGCAGCCCGCCCCCTCCCGGTCCACCGAGCCGGCCAGTTCGGCGTCCCAGGCCCCGCCGAAGGTGGCGCGGGCGAACTCCCCCAGCGCCGGCAGGTCATTCGCCTCGGCGCGGCGGACCGTGACGCCCTGTCCGGCCAGCCGCGCCTCCGCCGGCTCCGTCGGGCGCAGCGCGGGCGAGCCGTCGTACGACAGGTCGGCGGTCATGTTCCACGCCGTCCGGTCCTGCCGGTAGCCGAGCGCCAGCGCGGCGCAGACCGCCGGGGTGTAGCGCACGTCGATCCCGGGCCAGGCGTAGTGCGGCGGATTGCCGGCGAGCAGCACCTCCACCGCGCCGAGCTCGGCGAGCCGCGCCTCGGCGGTCGCCAGCAGGGCCCTCCCGACACCGCGTCGCCGCTCCTCCGGCGCCACCGCGACCAGGTCGACGTGACCACGGGCGTCGCCGGCGCCGGCGGCGAGGGAGCCGATGAGCACACCGACGAGGCGCCCCTGCCGGTGCGCGCCCCACGCGAACACCGGGCGGTGGGCGGCGGCCCGCGCCCAGAGAGTGTCCACGATGGCCGGCGCCTCGGCCGCGTCCTCCGGCAGGTCCAGTGCCCGCCCGCAGAGCTCCACCACGGCGGGCCGCCGGTCGGGCCCCAGCTCGACGATCTTCAGGTCCATGGACGCCGACCCTAGGTCACCGGAGCGCTGCTGTTAAGCAGAGCCCCTGTCAGCGCCTGGGTCGGGCTCCGGAAGGGTCGGCGCGTCGGTGGGGTAGAGGCCGGCGACGAACCCGTACACCTGGTCGCCGGACCGGGGGATCTGGGCGAAGCGGCGGGCCAGCGCCTGCACCTCGGCCCAGAACGCGCGTACCTCCTCGATCGGGATGCGGGCGTGCACGAGGGTGCAGCGCAGGTCGTCGGCGGCGTGGGCGGCGGCGGATTCGGCGACGGCCTCCGCGAGCCCGTTGACGGCGGTCGCGACCTGTCTGTCCTCGGGACGGGTGAGTGCGCCGATGTAGAGCGTGCGGGCGACCCGGCCGTAGTACCGCTCGTCGATCGCCCGCACCCGCCGGGTCCGCACCACACGGAGCAGGCCGGCGTCGACGAGCGCGGTCACGTGGTAGGCGACGCTGCTCTTCGGCCGGTCGACCGCCCGGGCCAGCTCGGTCACCGTGGCGGCCCGCTCCAGGAGCAGCTCCAGGAGGGTGGCGCGCAGGGGATCGGCCAGCGCGCGAAGCTGCGCGGGCGCGGTGACCACGAGCAGGTCGTCGAGGTCGTAGTCCGGGATCCGCTCATTGCTCGACATTTATCGACCGTTCTAGAATCATGGATCATTCGATCGTTGTCGTCTGTTGACAGGAGTGTAGAGATGGCCGACGTGGTCCTGTTCCACCATCTGCTCGGGCTCACCGACGGGCTGCGCGAGTTCGCCGAACAGTTGCGGGCGGGCGGGCACACCGTGCACACCCCCGACCTGTTCGACGGTGAACGCCCGGCGACCCTCGACGAGGGCTTCGCGCTCACGAAACGCATCGGGCGCGAGGTGCTGCGCGAGCGCGCCGACCGGGCCGTGGCCGAGCTGCCCGACGGGCTGGTGTACGCGGGCTTCTCCTGGGGCGCCGCCACCGCCCAGCGGCTCGCCCAGACCCGGCCCGGCGCCCGTGGCGCGCTGCTCTACGAATCCTGCCTGCCCGTCACCGGCGAATGGGCCGTCGGTCCCTGGCCCGCCGGGGTCCCGGTGCAGATCCACGGCATGGACGCCGACCCGTTCTTCGCCCTGGAGGGCGACATCGAAGCCGCCCGCGAGCTGGTCGGCATCGTCGGCCCCGACCTCGGCGAGCTGTTCGTCTACCCGGGCGAGCAGCACCTGTTCACCGACAGCACGCTGCCGTCGTACGACGCGGAGGCCACGGCACTGGTGCTGCGGCGCTCGCGGGAGTTCCTCGACCGGCTGGGATGATCCGGCGCTCCGCCCCTCACCCCCGCGCCGCTTGCACGGCGGCGTACGCGTCGACCAGGCCGGCGCCGGTGATGTTCCGGTCACCCCCGCAGGTCTGCGTGGCCGACGCGTACGTGGTCACGGCCGGGGTCGCGGTGTCCCGCAGGATCTGCCGGGTGCGGGGCAGGTCGCCGACCAGCGCCGGGTTGGCCGACCACATCAGCGCCACCACGCCGGCCACCTGCGGCGTCGCCATCGAGGTGCCGCTCAGGACGGCGTACCCGCCGCCCGGCATCGCCGACAGCACCTCGTCGCCCGGCGCGACCAGGTCCGGCTTGGCCGCCCCCGGCACCGGCCCCCGCGACGAGAACAGGGTGACCTTGCGCTGCCGGTCCACCGCGCCCACGGTCAGCACGTCCGCGTACGGGGCGGGCGGGTCGTCGATCGAGCGGCAGTACGGCCCGGTGTTGCCGGCCGCGGCCACCACCATGACGCCGGCGGCGTCCAGGGCGGCGGTGGCCGGCCCGAGCACGCCCGGGTCGCAGCCCTCGAGCGCCGGGCAGCCCCACGAGTTGGTGAGGACGTCCGGCGCGCGCGCCGGGCGCCCGTCGGTGAACGGGTCCCCGCCCGCCGGGAAGGGCGCCAGCATGAACTGGAGGCAGTCCAGGTAGTACGCGGGGTTGCCGAGGTTGCGGTCCAGGTTGACGCAGCCGGCCCACCGGGCGCCCGGGGCGACCCCGATGCCGCCCCGGCCCACCGCGCTGCCCGTCGTGTGGGTGCCGTGCCCGCCCTGGTCGGTCGGCGCCCGGGTGCCGTTCCACGGGTCGTGCCAGGAGTCGTCGCCGCCCCGGAAGCCGCCCGCCAGCGCGGGATGCCCGCCGTCCACGCCCGAGTCCGAGCTGCCCACCACGATCCCGGAGCCGTCCACCCCGAGCTGGGACCAGACCCGGTCCGCACCGAGCATCCGGACGTTCCACTCGGGGCCGGCGGGCGCGGGCGCGGTGCCGCGACTGCGGCCGGCCGGCGCGGGCAGCGGTCGCACCCGCTGGCTGACCAGCACCCGGGCGACCTCGGGCCGGCGCGACAGCCAGGCCCGTACCGCCGGCCCGCCGTCCACCTCGACGGCGTTGACGAGGTAGTAGGGGGTGTGGTCGAGCCGCAGCCGGCGCAGGTCCCGGCGCAGGTCGGCCTGGGTCCGCTCGGCGGTCGCGACCAGCCGCCGGTGGACCTCGGTGACCCGGGCGTCCCGGCCGGCCCGACCGGTCGTCGCCGGGACGCCAGCGAGGTCGGCCTGCTCGCGCAGCACCACGAACAGCCGCTCGCCGTGCAGGCCGGGCTGCCCCGCGCCGACGGCCACCCCGCCGACCGCCAGCAGCAGCGCGGCGGCGGTCACCCCGGCCACCCGCCGGCTCGGCCGCCGGCCCCGGCCCAGCAGCACGCCGTACGTCACGGCGAGGACGGCCGCGACGGCGAGCCCGGCGCCGGCGGCGACGGCCACCCAGAACGGCACGTCGCGGGTGCTGGCCAGGAGGAGGGTGATCTCCTCGGGATCGGTGAAGGCCAGCGGGCCGAGCACGCCGAGCCCCACCAGCCAACGGGCCGCGGGACGCAGGGCGCCCGTCCCCGGTCGCCCGGCCGGCTCCCGGCCGTCGGCGCTGGCGGGCCCGGCCGGGAGCGGGCCCGAGGGGCCGGCCGGAGCGGCATCCAAGGAGCCGACGGAGGCGGCGTCCGGCGGGCCGGCCTGGGCCGGGCGGCGGGCCGCCGCGTGCAGGGCCGCCAGCGCGAAGCCGGCCGGCGGCAGGGTCAGCAGCAGGGGAAGCTGGGCCCCGGACTGGCCGACCCCGGCGGCGAGCAGCAGCAGCGCGACCCCGGCGACCAGCCCGCCGACCAGCACCAACCGGGTCGGCCGGGGCGGTTCGTCGACGGTGAAGCGGGACCAGAAGGCGTCGTCCAGCAGCGCCCCGGCCAGCACGCCCAGCCCGGCGGCGGCGACCCCGGCGAGCACCGTCTCCAGCAGCCCACCGAGGGCGCCCAGCCAGGCCCAGGGCAGCAGCAGCGCCAGCCCGCCGGCCACCCCGAGCAGCGTGACGGCCGACGCGGGCGCCCGGCGCGGGGCGGCCGAGGCGGGCACCCGGGGGGTCGCGAGCGCCGCGCGGCGGGTAAGCGCCCGCAGGACGAGGGCGGCCAGGCCGGCCGTGGCGGCCAGCGCGGCGAGGTACGCCTCGTGGTGCACCGGCGGCATCGCCCGGAGCAGTCCCAGCGCGCCGAGCGCGAGCGCCGCCGCCAGCCAGGTCCGGCCGGTGGTGCGGACCGCCGCCGAGCGGGGCAGCAGGGCCAGCGTCAGCGCGGGCGCCCCGACCAGCAGCACGGTGAACAGCACCGTCGCCGGCCAGAGCCAGACCACGCGGTCCAGCCCGGAGGCCAGCAGGACCTGATCGGCCAGCCAGCCGCCGAGCTGGCCGACGACGACGAGCCCGACCGTCCAGCAGCCGGTCACCGCCGCCGCCACCACCGCCCAGGGGCTCGGCGGGCCCGGCGTGGCCGACGGCCTCGGAACGGGATGACCAGCGGGGAACGGGGGGCCGACCTCCATCCTGCGACAGTACGGCGCGGACGGGCTGTCCCGCCGGGTGGCGGCGGCGGTTACCGTGGACGGGTGCGTGACCCCAACGTGTCCCGAACGACGGCCGGCCAGCTCTCCCCCGAGCGCCGGGCCGCCGACCTGCGCCGCCTGCGCTCCGAACGCTTCGACGTGCTGGTCATCGGCGGTGGCGCGACCGGGGCGGGTGCCGCCCTGGACGCCGCCTCGCGGGGGCTGAAGGTGGCACTGGTGGAGGCGCGCGACTACGCCGCCGGCACCTCCAGCCGCTCCAGCAAGCTCATCCACGGGGGCCTGCGCTACCTGGAGCAACTGGAGTTCCACCTGGTGCACGAGGCGCTCACCGAGCGCGGGCTGCTCGCCACCCGGCTGGCCCCGCACCTGGTCCGGCCGGTGCCCATCCTGGTCCCGCTGCCCGACGGGCAGGGCGTACGCGGCCTGCCGGCCCGGGTGTTGCGCCGCTCCTACTACGGTGCCGGCGTCGCGGCGTACGACGCCTTCGCCGGGGTCTTCGGCGGCGGGCGCGGCATGCCGCTGCACCGCCACCTGACCCGCGAGGGCACCCGCCGCGTCTTCCCCAGCCTGCGCGCCGACGCGGTGGCCGGCGCGATCCGCTACTACGACGGGCAGGTCGACGACGCGCGGCTGGTGGTGACCCTGGCCCGCACGGCGGCCAGCCTCGGCGCGACCGTGGTGAACAGCACCCGGGCGGTCGGGCTCATCCGGCAGGCCCGCGAGGTCACCGGCGTCCGGGTCCGCGACCTGGAGGCACCGCCCGGCTCCCCGGACGCCGAGTTCGAGGTACGCGCCCGCACCGTCATCGCCGCCACCGGCGTGTGGAGCGACGACATGTCGCGGATGCTGAACGACGTCGGGCTGCGCCCCGGCATCCGCGTCCGGGCCTCCAAGGGCGTGCACCTGGTGGTGCCCCGCTCGGCGATCACCGGCGAGGCCGGGCTGATCCTGCGTACGGCCACCAGCGTGCTCTTCGTCATCCCGTGGGGCGGGCACTGGATCATCGGCACCACCGACACCGACTGGCGGCTGGACCGGTCCCACCCGGCGGCCTCCGCCCGGGACATCGCATACCTGCTGGAGCAGGTCAACAAGGTGCTCGACCGGCCGCTCACGACGGCCGACATCGAGGGCGTCTACGCCGGGCTGCGGCCGCTGCTGGCCGGCGAGGCCGACTCCACCTCCAAGCTGTCCCGCGAGCACGCCGTCTTCGAGCCGATGCTCGGGCTGCTGCTGGTCGCCGGCGGCAAGTACACGACGTACCGGGTGATGGCCTCCGACGTGGTCGACCGGGCCGCCCACCGGCTCGGCGCCGTACGCCCCTCCCGCACCGCCGACCTGCCGCTGCTCGGCGCCGACGGCTACCCGGCGACGTGGCGGGACCGGGCGGACCTCGCCCGCCGGCACGGGATGCCGGTCGGGGTGGTCGAGCACCTGCTGGAGCGCTACGGCACCCTCACCCGCGACCTGCTCGCGCTGATCGACGCGGACCCGCTGCTGGCGTCCCCGCTGGCCGGCGCACCGGAGTACCTGGCCGCCGAGGTGGCGTACGCGGCCCGGGCCGAGGGGGCGCTGCACCTGGAGGACGTGCTCACCCGGCGGACCCGGATCTCCTTCGAGACGGCGCACCGGGGCCTGGAGTCGGCGGGCCACGCGGCCGAGCTGATGGGCGCGGTGCTCGGCTGGGACGAGGCCACCCGGGCCCGCGAGGTGGAGCACTACCGCGCCCGGGTGGAGGCGGAACGCGAGTCCCAGCTGATGCCCGACGACGCCACGGCCGACGCCGCCCGGCTCGGCGCGCCCGACGTACGGGGCTTCGCGGCGGACCGCGGCGCGGACGACGACCAGGCCGAACTGCCGTCCTCGTCCCGCTGACGGCCCGGCCCCGGTCACCCCTACATTCACCCGCCCCACCCCGGAGAGCGGTTACGGCCCTCACCCGGGGTGGGATAGGTTCCGGCCCGTGCCCTCCGCTTCCCGGTTGCGTCCGGTCCGCGCGTCCGTCGCCGCCCTGCTGGCCGCCACCCTCGCCGGCTGCTCGCTGCCCGGAAACGCCGACGACGGCCCCGCGCCGGGTCCGGCCGGCACCGGCCTGTCGCAGCCGGGGCCCGGCGGGGCGGCGACCGCCGGAAGGGGCGAGGTCAGCCTCCTCCAGCGGGTCGGCACGGACGGCCCGCTGCGCACGCTCAAGGTGGAACCGGACGGCAGGTGGGAGTGTGTCGACTGCGCCGGCGACGGCGTGACGTCGACCGGCGTGCTCGGCCCGGAACACGTCGCCCGGCTCCAGGAGCTGCTCGCCGACCCGGGGCTGGCGAAGGAGACCGACCAGGTCCGGTGCTACCAGGTCACCTGCATCGACGCGCTGACCTCCAGCCTGCTCACCTCGACCGGCCTGGTCACGTCGCAGGACTGCCCGGGCGAGGAGCACCCGCCCATCGCCAACGAGATCCTGCTGCTGCTCACCCAGGCCACCCCGGCCGAGATGACCGCCTGACGGCCGGGCCCGCGGCGGAGGCCCGCCCGGGACCGGCGTCCGGACCGCGGCCGGCGGAGGGCCGTCGCGCCGGGCCCGTCAGAGGACCTTGCCGGGGTTGAGCAGGCCGGCCGGGTCCAGGGCGGCCTTGATCGCCTGGTGTACCCGCAGGCTCACCGGGCCGATCTCGCGGGCCAGCCAGTCGCGCTTGAGCAGGCCCACGCCGTGCTCGCCGGTGCAGGTGCCGCCCAGGTCCAGGCCGAGGCGCATGATCTCGTCGAACGCACGCCGGCCGCGTTCGAGGCTCGCCGGGTCGGCCCGGTCCACCACGATGTTCGGGTGTATGTTGCCGTCGCCGGCGTGGCCGACCACGCCGATCGGCACGTCACACTCCACCGCGATCCGGGCCACCCCGTCGAGCAGCGCCGCCAACGCGCCCCGGGGGACCGCCACGTCGTCGATGACCAGGCCGCCGTTGCCGCCCGGGTAGGTCTCCGCCGCGAACTTCTCCATCGCCGGGTGTGCGAGCCGGCGCGCCTGCAACAGGGCCGCCGCCTCCACGGCGTCGGTGGCCGCGTAGACCTCGTCGGCGCCGGCCGCCTCGCAGACCGCGGCCAGGCCGGCCAGGTCGTCGGCCGCGCGGGGGCCGGTGTCGGCGGCGGCCAGCAGCAGTGCCTGGGCGTCCGTCCGCAGCCCCATCGGACGGTACGCCTCGATCGCCCGCAGGTGCGTCCGGTCGAGCAGCTCCAGCAGGCTGGGGGAGAGCCCTCGAGCGGCGATCTCGGCCACGGCCGCGCCGGCGGCGGCGGTGGACGGGAAGACCGCCACCATGGTCAGCGACTCCGCCGGGGCGGGCCGCAGCGCCACCGTCACCTCCGTGATCACCCCGAGCGTGCCCTCGGAGCCGACGAAGAGCCGGGTGAGGTCGTACCCCGCCACCCCCTTGGCGGTACGCCGACCGGTGCGCAGCACCTCGCCGGAGGCGAGCACCACCTCCAGGCCCAGCACGTACTCCGTGGTGACGCCGTACTTGACGCAGCACATGCCGCCGGCGTTGGTGGCGACGTTCCCGCCGATCGTGGACGACTCCCACGAGCCCGGGTCGGGCGGGTACCACAGCCCCTGCTTCGCCACGGCGGCGGCGAGCGTCGCGTTGACCACGCCGGGCTGCACCACGGCGATCCGGCTCACCGGGTCGATCTCCAGCACGGCGTCCATCGCGACCATGCTGATCACCACCGCGCCGTCGACCGCGTTCGCCGCGCCGGCCAGCCCCGTGCGCGCCCCCTGCGGCACCACCGGTACGCCGTGCCGCGCCGCCGCCCGCAGCGCGGCGGCCACCTGTGCGGTGGTGCGGGGACGGACCACGACCAGGGGCGTGCCGGCGGCGCAGAGGTCGGCCTCGTCCCGCTCGTGCATCCGCAACAGGTCCGGGTCGGTCAGGACCGCGTCGTCGCCGAGCGCCGCCCGCAGGTCGTCGAGGAGGGGGGATCCGGCCATGTCGCCGAGGCTACGGTCGGTCCCGCGCGATCACCAACCGGTCCCCGGTGCGGGGTACCTTGGCCGGCATGCTCTACCTGGACCGGCCCGCCTGGCCGTGGCGGGGGCGGCTCTGGTCCCACCTGATCAGCGACGTCTCCCCCGCCGAGCTGCACGCCTTCGCCGAGATGCTGGGCGCGCCCCGCCGGGGGTTCGACCGGGACCACTACGACATCCCGGCCGACCGGTTCGCGATGGCGGTCTGGCTGGGCGCCCGGGTGGTGCCGAGCCGGGAGCTGGTGCGCCTGCTCCGCGAGGCCGGCCTACGCCGCCCCAAGCACCTGGCCCGCCCACCCCGCGTCGATCATGCAGTTGTGGTGCCCCGCAAAAGGCACGAAGCAGCGCTTACCGCCCACCACAACTCCATGATCGACACGGAAGGGGGCGCGGAAGGGGGTGCGGGAGGTTAGGGGTCAGTGGAGGGTGGAGAGTTCGCGGGTCAGGTTGGCGCGGGCCCGGGGCTCCCAGCGGCGGGCCAGGGGCGGCAGCCGGAACAGCGCCGGCAGGGCGAGCAGGCCGGCGAGCACCCGGGCCCGGCCCGTCCGGAAGTCGGGCTCGGGCACGTGCGCGTACTCCCGTCGGATCGCCGCTGCGTAGCGGTCGTACGCCTCGGGTGGCGCCGCCAGGACGGCGAGGTCGGCGTCGCAGAGCAGCGCACCGTCGGCGTCGCCCGGCTCCACGGCGTGCCCGGCGGTGAGCAGCACCAGCCGGCGCACCTCGGCCACGGCGTCGGCCGGCAGGCCCGCCCGGGTGAGCAGTGTCCCGGCGAGCGCCGCGCTGTCGCGCTCGTTGGCGTCGCCCCCGGCGCGCGGGTCGTAGACGGCGTCGTGGCACCAGGCCGCGAGGCGCACCAGGTCCGGCCGCCCGGCGGCCGGCGCGTGGGCGTCGACCACGTCGAGGACGGCCGTCAGGTGGTCGGCGTCGTGGTAGTGCCGGTGCGGCTCCCGCCAGCGGGCCAGCAGGTCCTCGCCGACCCGGGTCAGTTCCGCCGCGTCGGTCGCTCCGGCGCCCCGGGCCGCGGCCCGCCACCGGTCGAGAAGGTCGACCACCCGGCCGAGTCTGCCCTACCGCCGTCGTCGGCGAGGATTCACCCGGCGCGGCACGGGTAGTCCCCGCCATGGCCGTGGCCCGGGACCGTCGACCCTCACTGGTGCGACGCGCCATACTGCGCGACCGGGGCAAGGAACTCGACGCGGCCCGGGTCGCCCAGGCCGTGAAGACGTTGCGGCACCGCAGCAAGACCACCCTGCACGACCGCCTGCACCGGCTGCGGATGGCGATGGGCCTCGCCGTGCAGGCCGGCCTCGCCGCCGGACTGTCCTGGCTGGCGGCGCACGAGCTGCTCGGCAACCCGCAGCCGGTCTTCGCGCCGATCTCCGCGGTCGGCACCCTCGCCGCCTCGGTCGGCCAGCGGTTCCGCCGCACGGTCGAGTTGATCGTCGGAGTGGCCATCGGGGTCGCCGTCGGCGACTTCCTCATCTACCTGCTCGGCACCGGCCCGTGGCAGCTCGGGCTGGTGGTCACCCTGGCCATCATGCTGACCATCTTCGCGGGCGCCAGCGTGGCCATCGTCATCCAGGCGGCGGCCACAGCGGTGCTGATCGTCACGCTCAGCCCGTCGACCGAGAACCTGGAGATCCCCCGGTTCATCGACGCGTTCATCGGCGGCGGCATCGCGCTGCTGGTTACCGCCGTCCTGCTGCCGCTCAATCCGCTGCGGGTCATCAACCGGGCCGCCCGGCCAGCCCTGGACCTGCTCGCCGCCCAGCTCGACATGGCCGCGGACGCCCTGCGGGAACGGGACCGGGACAAGGCCCAGCGGGCTCTGGACCGGCTCCGCAACAACCAGGAGGAGCTGACCGCCTTCACCGAGGCCATCGAGGGGGCGAAGGAGACCGCCACGCTCTCACCGGCCCGGTGGCACCGGCGGGACGAGCTCACCCACTACGCCGAGGCCGCCGACCCGATCGACCGGGCGATGCGCAACGCCGGCACGCTGACCCGGCGCGCGGTGACCCTGATCGAGGACGAGGAGCCCATCCCGGAGACGATGCCGGACGCGGTGGCGCATCTCGCCGAGTCGGTACGCCTGCTCAAGCACGAGTTCGCCGTCGGCGAGGAGCCGGAGCAGGCCCGGGAGCGGGCGCTGCGCGCGGTCAGCGAGGCCGGCCGGGCGTACGCCGACGGGGTCGGCTTCTCCGGCAGCGTGGTGATCGCGCAGGTGCGGACCACCGCCAGCGACCTGATGGTGGCCTCCGGCATCAGCCAGGAGGACGCGAACCGCGGAGTCCGGCAGTCCTTCGGCGACCAGGACCGGCCGGGCGGCGAGGGGGAGCGGGACGATGCCCCGAAGCCGCCCGCCGCCCCGCCGCTCGGCTGACCCGCACCCCCGTCGACCCGGTCAGATCCGCAGCGCGCGGGCGAGGCGGCGGACGGCCTCGTCCATGAGGTCGGGCGGGGCGGCGGCGTAGGTGAGGCGGAGGTGGGGGGGCCGGGGGTTCGGCGGCGTACCAGGGGCGGCCGGGGAGGACGACGACGCCTTCGGCTGCCGCGGCGGCGGCCAGCGTGACGTCGTCGGTGCCCTCCGGCAGGCGTACCCACAGGTGCATGCCGCCGCGCGGGACCGGCTGCCGGGCCAGCTCCGGCAGGTGCCGGCGGAGCGCGGTCAGCAGCGCCTCGCGGCGGGTCCGCAGGGCGGTGCGCAGGGCGCGGCGGTGGCGCGCCCAGGCCGGGGTGGTGACGAACTCGACCGTGGCCTGTTGCAGTGGCCCGGCGACGAAGAAGTCGTCGAGCAGCCGGGCCGCCCGCAGCCGGGCGCCGGCCGGGCCGCGGGCGCCGATCGCGGCGACACGCAACCCGGGAGCGGTCGACTTGGTCAGCGAACGCAGGTAGACGACGTGCCCGTCGGGGTCGTCGGCGGCCAGCGGTGGCGGGGCCTGGCCGTCGATGGTGAGGTCGCGGGCGTAGTCGTCCTCGATGAGGAACGCCCCGGCGTCGCGTACGGCCTCGGCGACCCGGGCCCGGCGGTCCTCCGCGAGCGTCGCGCCGTGCGGGTTGGCGTACAGCGGCTGGCAGTAGAACAGCCGGGCGCCGGTGCGGGCGAACGCGGCGGCGAGCTGGTCGGGGCGTACCCCGTCGGCGTCGGCGGGCACGGGCACCACCCGGAGGCCGGCCGCCCGGGCGGCGGCCAGCGCGCCCAGGTAGGTCGGCGACTCGACGAGCAGGGCGTCGCCGGGCGCGGCGAGCGCCCGCAGCGCGGACGACAGGGCGGCCTGTCCGCCCGGGCAGACCACCATGTCCTCGGCGCGCAGCCCGGCCCCCGACTCGCGGGCGAACCAGGCGCGCAGGTCTTCGCGCCCCTCGGCCGGCCCGCGCCGCCAGGACGCGGGCTGCCGGGCGGCGCGGGTGAGCGCGGCCCCGAGCGCGGCGGCGGGTTGCAGCTCCCCGTCCAGGTAGCCCCCCGACAGCGGGATCGCTCCTGCGGGCGGTAACGCCAGTAGCGCCTGCATCTCGTCCTCGCCCGGCCGGCGGGGGCCGAGCGCCACGGTCTGCCACGACAGGTCGGGGGCGCGCCACTCGCGTGGCGCCGCGGCCACGAAGGTGCCCCTGCCGGCTCGCGTCTCGACCAGGCCCTCAGCCACGAGCTGGCGGACGGCCTCGGCGACGGTGACCGGGGAGGCCTGGTGCCGGGCGGTCAGCTCGCGCACCGAGGGCAGCCGCGTGCCGGGATCCGCGGCAGCCGCGAGCCCGCGCAGGTCTTGGACGACGCGGTCGGCTGCGTTACCGTCATTCATGAACGGGAACAGTAGCGCTACTGTCAGGACCACGGTAACGGTGGACCGGAAGGTCGGTCTCGCCCTCGGCGCGCTGGGCGTGCTCGCCTTCAGCATGTCGCTGCCCGCGACCCGCGTCGCCGTGCAACAGCTCGACCCGTGGTTCGTCGCCTTCGGCCGGGCCGTCGGCGCGGCGCTGCTGGCCTGGGCGTACCTGCGATCCACCGGCGCCCCGCGGCCCACGCGCGGTCAGTGGCGCCGGCTGACGGTCGTCGCCCTCGGCGTCGTCGTCGGTTTCCCGCTGTTCACCTCGCTGGCGCTCAGCACCCAGACCTCCGCGCACGGCGCGGTCGTCATCACCGTGCTGCCCGCCATGACCGCCGTGTTCGCGGTGCTGCGGGCCGGTGAGCGACCGCCGCCGCTGTTCTGGGCCGCCAGCGCCGGCGGGCTGCTGGCGGTGCTCGCCTTCCTCGGCGCCAGCGGCGCGGTACGCGGGGCCCTCGCCCCGCCCGACCTGTTCCTGCTCGCGGCGGTCGTGCTCTGCGGCCTGGGGTACGCCGAGGGCGGAGCGCTCGCCCGCGAGCTGGGCGGCGCCCGGACGATCTGCTGGGCGTTGCTGCTCTCGCTGCCCGTCACCGTGCCCGTCATGGTCGTCGCCGCCGTGGCCGCCCCGCCGCGCGCCGACCCCGTCGCCTGGTCGGCGTTCGGCTACCTCACCGTGGTCTCCATGTTCCTGGGCTTCTTCGCCTGGTACGCGGGCCTGGCCCGGGGCGGCGTCGCGCAGGTCGGGCAGGTCCAGCTCGCCCAGCCGGTGCTCACCCTGGCCTGGTCGGCGCTGCTGCTCGGCGAGGCCGTCACCCCTGCCTCGATCGCGGCGGCGGTGGCCGTGCTGGCGTGTGTGGTGCTGATCCAGCGCACCCGCGACCGCGCGCCGGCAGCCGCGGTGGGGAGGGCCTGACGGGGACGGTGTGGGGGCGCACCGGAATCGGCCGCCCCGCCGGCCCGGGGGAGTGGGCCGGCGGGTGCTCCCGGTCGGTCAGGCCAGCGCGGCGAGGGCGGCGAGCAGCCGGTCCACGTGCCCGGTCGTGCTGCCCAGGCCGATGCTGGCGCGCAGGGCGGTCGGCGGCAGGTCCCGCCGGCCGCTGCGGGCGGCCGCCTCGTCGAGCAGCCGCCGGGCCAGCGGGTGGGCGCAGAAGAGGCCGTCGCGCACCCCGATGTCGTACGTCGCCGCGAGTTCCGCCGCCACCTCCGTCGAGTCCCGGCCGGCCACCACGAACGACACGATCCCCACCCGGGGCGCCGCCGGCCCGAACATGCGCAGCTCCAGCACGTGCGGCAGGGCCGCGAGGCCCTCGCGCAGCCGGGTCAGCAGAGCCTGCTCGGCGTCGTGCAGGGCGGCCCGGTCCGCGTCGGCCAGCGCGGCGCAGACCGCTGCCAGGGCGACCGCGCCGAGCAGGTTCGGGGTGCCCGCCTCGTGCCGGGCCGGGCCGGTCGCCCACCGTACGTCGTGGGTGGCCGCCCCGACGTGGCTGGTGGCGCCCCCGCCGGCCAGGTACGGCGGCGCGGCGTCCAGCCAGTCCGCGCGCCCGACGAGCACCCCCGCGCCGAACGGGGCGTACAGCTTGTGGCCGGAGAGCGCGAGGTAGTCGACGTCGAGGGCGGCGACGTCCACCGGCGCGTGCGGGGCGAGCTGCGCGGCGTCCACCGCGATCCGGGCGCCGTGCCGCCGGGCCACCCGGGCCAGCTCGGCCACCGGCCAGCGCTCCCCGGTCACGTTGCTCGCGGCGGTCACCGCCACCAGCACGGGCGGGCCCTGCTGCGCGCTGCGGGGGCTCGACGGGGCCGGCCTGCGCAG
The DNA here is from genome assembly GCF_004345505.1 of Micromonospora sp. CNZ303. Taxonomy (NCBI): domain Bacteria; kingdom Bacillati; phylum Actinomycetota; class Actinomycetes; order Micromonosporales; family Micromonosporaceae; genus Micromonospora; species Micromonospora sp. CNZ303. The sequence continues at coordinate 126,487 of NZ_SLVT01000021.1, forward strand.
CTCGCCGAGCGCCGCGTCCAGCGCGCGGACCGCCCCGGCGGGATCCGGGGGCACCGGCAGCCGCACCGAGCCACGCGGCCAGGGCAGCAGGTTGGCGTGGTGCTCCCCGCCGAAGGTGACCACCGTCGTGCCGGCGGGCAGCGCCCGGGCCAGCAGGTTCAGCGCGTCGGTGGTGTTGCGGGTGAAGACCACGTGGTCGCTGGCGCGGGCGCCGAGGAAGTCGCCGACCGCCTGCCGGGCGCGCTCGTAGGCGAGGGTGCAGCGCCGCGACAGCGCCCCGGCGCCGCGGTGCACGCTGGCGTACCAGGGCAGCAGCTCGGCCACCGCGTCGGCCGCGGCCCGCGCGCAGGGCGCGGTGGCCGCGTAGTCGAGGTTCACCTGGCCGGGTACGCCGAGCACGTCGAGCGGGTCGGCGACGGCGGGCGGCTGCGGCGCGGGCGGGGGTACGAGGGTGACGGTCATGGCCGACCTCCGGGTCCAGGGACCCCGGGTGGGCGCACACGGGCGGGGTCCGCGCTTGCCCGGCACGCGATCGGGCCGGGCCCGGTCATCACCCGGGGCACCCCACCGCGAACTCGACGAGGGTTGCCGGCCAGCAAGCCGGGGCTTGACGCTGGCGCTCGTGACCTGCCCGCAGCATAGCCGGGTGAATGCGGCCGGACCAGGCGGCCGGGGATGGCTACGCTGACCGCATGGCCGACACCCCGCCCGGCGCACCCCTGCCGCCGTCGCCGACCGCGCCCGCCGTCCCGCCGCCCGGTGGGTCGGGGCCCGGGATGCCGCTGCGTCGGTTGGGGTGGCGTCGGGCCCTGGTGCTGGCCGGCGCCGTCCTGTTCATCGCGGCGTGCGCGCTGTTCATGCTCTTCACGCTGGGCGAGAACCTGGGCGTCGAGGCGCTGCTGATCGGCGTGGCCGCCGCGATCCTCCCGGTTCCGGTGCTGGTGGCCTGTTTCCTCTGGCTGGACCGCTACGAGCCGGAGCCCCTGAAGTACCTGATCTTCTGCTTCGCCTGGGGGGCGTTCGTCTCCACCGCGGCCTCGCTGACCGTCAACGAGTTCTCCGCCGGGCTGTTCGAGGACTGGGGGCTGCCGACCGCGCTGACCGCGGTGCTGGTCGCGCCGTTCATCGAGGAGCTGACCAAGGCCATCGGGCCGATCCTGCTGCTGATCTTCCGCCGGCGGGAGATCTCCGGGATCACCGACGCGCTGGTCTACTGCGGGCTCTCCGCGATCGGCTTCGCCATGGTGGAGAACATCCTCTACCTGGGCGGCCACGGCTACGCCAGCGGCGCGGAGCGGTACGGGCCGGCGACCGGCACCCAGCAGGTCATCGCCATCTTCATCGTCCGGATCCTGCTCTTCGGCTTCGCCCACCCGCTCTTCACCTCCATGACGGGGGTGGGGCTGGGCATCGCCGCGCGCACCGCCAGCCGGTGGGTCCGGGTGCTCGCCCCGCTCGCCGGCCTGCTGCTGGCGATGATGCTGCACGGGCTGTGGAACCTGCTGCCGACGCTCACCCAGGCCACCGGCCAAGCGTTGATCATGTTGTACGGCTTCATCGGCGTGATGGTGCCGGTCTTCTTCGCCATGGTCGGGCTCGCCCTGTGGCTGCGGGCCTGGGAGGGGCGGCTCACCGAGCGGATGCTGCCGGACTACGTGCGGGCGGGCTGGCTGACCCCGCCGGAGGTGGCGGCGCTGAGCAGCCTGGGGCGGCGGCACGCGGCCCGGGTGTGGGCCAAGCGGGTGGCCGGCGACGGCGGGCTGAGGGCGATGCGTGGCTACCAGTTCGCGGCGACCCGGCTGGCGCTGCTGCGCGACGGCGCACTGCGTGGCCTGGACCGGCGTCCGGCGGACCGGGAGCGGACCGCGCGGGAGGAGCGGGAGCTGCTGGAGGCGATCGGCGCGTACCGGTCGTTCTTCGTGGGCCGGGATCCGCAGGTGCCGGCGGGAATCTGGGACGGGCACCGCTACCACCTGCGGTTCCCGGACGGCACGCAGCGGTCGGTCGAGGCGCCGGACGAGCCCGTCGTGCCGATCCCGGTGGTGCTCGTCCCGCCACCCCCGCCACCGGCCGGCTTCGGCCCGCCCGGCTGGTACGGCCAGCAGCCGCCGGCGCCGTGGCACCCCGGCCGCCCCTGAGCCCGGTCGTCAGGTCATCAGGCTGGTGAGGAAGTCACCGAGGCCCTGCGCCATCGCCATCAGTCCCGCCCCGATCGCCTTGAACATCTCCGCCGCGCCCTCCGGCCGGAAGGCCATGAAGTAGATCAGGAACGCGACGCTCCCCCAGAGCAGAATCTTCTTCACGAGTACCGGCATCGCGTCCCTCCCCAGGGCCGGTGATGCGGCTGGCTTCCCGGCGGGGGGCGACGCAAACGGCACCGGCGCCCTCATCCGGGTGGGCGGGCCGGGGGTGGGCTCAGAGGTAGAGGCCGGTGGAGTCGTTCTCGACCCGCTCGGCGGCCACGGCGTGCACGTCGCGTTCGCGCAGCAGCACGTACCCGCGGCCGTGCAGTTCGACCTCGGAGCGGTCGTCGGGGTCGAAGAGGACCCGGTCGCCCGAGACGATGGCGCGCACGTTCGGCCCCACGCCCACGGCGGTGGCCCAGGCCAGCCGCTTGCCCACGGCGGCGGTCGCCGGAATCACGATGCCGGCGGTGGAGCGTCGCTCACCCTCGCTCCCCTCCATCCGCACCAGCACACGGTCGTGCAGCAGGCGGATCGGCAGCTTGGAGTCGAGATTCTGGTCGGCGGTCACGCCGCAGACGCTACCGTGTCCCGGTCGGCGGTCCGTGGGCGGTTACGCGCCGGGGGCCGGGGGCAATGTGTGGCGGACCTGCCCTACGGTGGCGTCGTCGGACGTATCCTGTCCGCCCACCGGCGTGGGCGGGCCGGTCTCTTGCCAGGAGGTGCGCTTGAGCCGCTTCGAGCAGATCCGCGGACGGCTCCGTCGCGCGTACGAGTCGGGCCGGGAGGCGGCGCGGGCACGCCGCACGGATCCGGTCGACGGCCCCGAGTCGGCCGGCGTGGCCTCGCCGACGTCCCCCGGCCCGGTGGCGGCGCCGTCCGCGACCGTCGTCGGCGCCCCGCCGCCCGGGGCGATGCACAACTCCACCTCCAGCCGGGACGACGCGGACGTGCCGCACGCGTTGCGGATCGCCGCCGCGTGGTCCTGGCGGCTGATCGTGATCGGCGTCGTGGCCTGGGCGCTGCTGAAGGTCGTCGGCACCGTCCGGATCGTGGTCATCCCGCTGGCCGTCGCGCTGCTGCTCTCGGCGCTGCTCGCGCCGGCGGTCGGCTGGCTGCTGCGGGCCCGCCTTCCCCGGTCCATGGCGACGGCGGTGGTGCTGGTGGGCGGCCTGGCCGCGGTGATCGGGACGCTGACCCTGGTGGTGAACGAGTTCATCCAGGGCGTGCCGGAGCTGAGCAAGAAGTCCTCCGAGGGCGTCCGGCAGATCCAGGACTGGCTGAAGACCGGCCCGCTGCACCTCTCCGACGGCCAACTCGACAACTACATCGAGGAGGGCCAGAAGTGGATCAACAACAACACCGAGAAGTTCACCAGCGGCGCCCTCTCCACGGCCGCCACGCTGGCTGAGGTGCTGACCGGCACGCTGCTGGTGCTCTTCGCCACGTTCTTCTTTCTGCGCGACGGCAACAAGATCTGGCGCTTCCTGGTCCGGCTCCTGCCGGTGGCCGCCCGCTGGAAGGTCGACGACGCCGGGCGGGCGTCCTGGGCGACGCTGGTCGCCTACGTCCGGGCGACCGTGCTGGTCGCCTTCATCGACGCGGTCGGCATCGGCGTCTTCCTGGTCATCTTCGACATCCCGTTCGCCTTCCCGCTCGCCGCGCTGGTCTTCCTCGGTGCGTTCATCCCGATCGTCGGTGCGACCCTGTCGGGCGTCGTCGCGGTCCTGGTCGCGCTGGTCGACAGCGGCCCGGTGACCGCGCTGATCATCCTCGGCGCGGTGATCGGGGTGCAGCAGGTGGAGGGGCACCTCCTCCAGCCGCTGATCATGGGCCGGGCGGTGGCCATCCACCCGCTCGCGGTCATCATCGGCATCGCGGCCGGCGTGGTCCTCGCCGGGATCACCGGCGCGCTGGTCTCGGTGCCGCTGATCGCCGTGCTCAACACGGCCGTCCGGCGGCTCGCCGCCCGCACCGTTCCGGACACCCCGCCCGACGCCGTCGTCGTCGCCTCCCAGGCGCCCTGACGGGTCAGACCTTGGCGAGGCGGTCGAGGGCGCCCCGGGCGACCTCCGGCCGGGTGGTGTACCAGAACGGCGGCAGCGACCGGCGCAGGAACGGCCCGTAGCCCCGGGCCGTCTCCAGGCGCGAGTCGAGGACCGCCACCACGCCCTTGTCGCCCGTCGACCGGATCAGCCGCCCCACCCCCTGGGCCAGCCGGATCGCGGCGATCGGCACGCTGACCGCCGCGAAACCCGACCCCCCGCCGGCGTCCACCGCCGCGGCCCGCGCCGCCGCCAGCGGCTCGTCCGGCCGGGGGAAGGGCAACCGGTCGATGACCACCAGCTGGCAGGAGTCGCCCGGCACGTCGACGCCCTGCCAGAGTGACATCACCCCGAACAGGCAGCTGGACTTCTCCTCCCGGAACCGGCGGACCAGCAGCGGCAGCGCCTCCTCGCCCTGGAGCAGGACCGGCAGGTCGGTCCGCGCGCGCAGCAGCTCCGCCGCCTGCTGCGCGGCCCGCCGGGAGGAGAAGAGGCCGAGGGTACGCCCGCCGAGCGCGGTGACGAGCTCGAGCAGCTCCTCGCCGGCCGCGTCGGGCAGCCCGGAGACGCTGGGCCGGGGCAGGTGCGCGGCGACGTACAGGATGCCCTGCCGGGGGTAGTCGAACGGCGAGCCGACGTCGAGGGAACGCCAGCCCGGCCCCGAGGTGGCCGGAGCCCCCGCTGCGCCACCCTGTGCGGCGCCGTCCTGCGCCCGGCCGCCCTGGGCCGCGCCGCCGTCAGACGGTCCGGTGCCTCGTGCCGGTGCGGCGCCGGGGCGCCCGGCGGACCTGGCGGCCAGCGCGGCGGCGGCCGGTGACGGCGGGTCGGCCGGGGGCGCCTCCAGGCCCAGCGCCCGGGCCACCGTGTCGAACCGGCCGCCCAGCGTCAGCGTCGCCGAGGTGGCGACGACCGTGCGCTCCTCGTAGAGATGAGTGGCGAGCGTGCCGGCGACCGAGAGCGGCGCGACCACCAGCGCCCGGCGGCCGGTGTTGTCGTTCTTCTCCACCCAGGCGACGTCGTGGTCGGCCTCCTCCAGCAGCCGCTGCGCGGTGGCGGAGAGCTCGTCGAGCACCGCCTTGGCCTGCTGCTTGCGCACCGGGTCCGGGTCGTCGGCCTTGACGTCGCCGATCGCGTCGAGCGCCGCCCGGGTGGCCGCGTCGAGCAGGGTGCACGCCTCACGCAACGGGGACGGCAGCCCCGAGGTGATCCGCCCGGCCGGCGCCTCGGCCAGCCCGACGGCCAGGGCGTCGCCGGCCGCGGTCAGCGACTCGGCGACGTCCGGCCGCAACAGCGGGCGGGCCCGCTTCGCGGAGCGGTCGATCAGCTCCGGCACCAGCTCGGCCTGCGCGGCGGAGGAGACCCGGTCGGCCAGCTCGTGTGCCTCGTCGACGATGAGCAGCTTGTGCGGCGGCACGATGTGCCGGCCGGCCAGCATGTCCACCGCGAGCAGGCTGTGGTTGGTGACCACGATGTCGGCCTCCCGGGCGCGGGCCCGGGACGCCTCGGCGAAGCACTCCGCGCCGAACGGGCAGCGGGACGCGCCGACACATTCCCGGGCCGGCATGGAGACCAGCCGCCAGGCCTGGTCGTCGACGCCCGGGTCCAGCTCGTCGCGGTCGCCGGTGTCGGTCTTCTCCGCCCAGTCGCGCAGCCGCTGCACCTGCTTGCCGAGCCGCCCCGCCTCGCCGAGCCACTTCGTGCCGCCGCCGGGGCGCGCCGCCGGGGCGTCGAAGAGGGTGTCCTCCGGCTCGTCCTCCGTGGAGTTGTCCAGCCGGGCCAGGCAGAGGTAGTGGTGCCGCCCCTTCAGCACCGCGAAGGTGGGCCGCCGGCCGAGCACCGGCTCCACGGCGTCGGCGAGCCGGGGCAGGTCGTGGTCGACCAGCTGGGACTGCAACGCCAGGGTGGCCGTGGAGACCACCACCGGGCCGTCCACGGTCAGCGCGGGCGTCAGGTAGGCCAGCGACTTGCCGGTGCCCGTGCCGGCCTGCACCAGCAGGTGCTCCCGCGCCTGCACGCACTCCTCGATGGCGGTCGCCATCTGCTGCTGGCCGGGACGCGCCGCCCCGCCCGGCACCGCGCCGACCGCGGCGGCGAGCAGCTCCACTCCGCTCGGCCGGGCGCCCCGCCGCCGGCCTCCGGTGCGGGGCGAGGGGGCGGCGGAACCGGTGGCGAGGCGCGGAGTCACCGTGCGACGGTACCCGTCGTCCCCGACACCGGCCGCGCCGATCCGGGCGTGGCGTCGTCACGGTACGGTCTCCCACCGACCGCGTCCGGTTACTTCCGTGCGGCGATGGATGGGCGGTATCGGTTAGGGTGCGACTCATGCCGAGCGACGTGGTCCGCGTGATCTACCGCAAGTACGACGGCAGCGCCCACCGCGACTACCCGGCCCGCCGGCTGGCCGAGGACGAGCTCGGCGTCTGGCTCGGCGTGACCGAGGGCACGAAGTCCGTCTACCACGGCCGGCCGTCGGTGGAGCAGATCCCGTTCGTCCTCCTGGTGCCGCACCACGCCTGGTGGACCGGCATGTTCAACCCGCCGCCACGGACCAGCGAGGTCTACTGCGACATCGCCAGCCCGGCCCGCTGGGAGAACGACGACACCGTCCACCTCATCGACCTCGACCTCGACGTGGTGCGCCGCCGGACCACCGGCCTGGTGGAGCTGCGCGACGAGGACGAGTTCGCCGAGCACCGGGCCCGCTTCGGCTACCCCGACGACGTGGTGTCGCAGGCCGAGGCGGCGGCCCGGTGGCTCCTCGACGCACTGGGCGACGGCACCGAGCCGTTCGCCACGTCGTACCGGAAGTGGCTGGCCCTGGTGGTCTGACCGTCGGCGCGGCCGGCATCCGACGGCGGAACCGCCGGGGTCAGCGGGTCTGGCCGCCCGCCGACGGGGACGCCGGGTGTCACCAGCGCGGCGGCCAGCCGTCCTCCTCCGCCAGCGGCGGCAGGTCGCCCAGCTTCTCCGGATTCAGCTGGTGGAAGACCCCGGTCACCCGGCCCTCGTCCACCGTGAGGGCGGCCACCACCCGCAGCGGTCGCCCGTCCGCGTGCCGGGTCTCCAGGTGCAGGCCCTCGACGCCGTCGACGAGCACCCGACGGGAGCGCAGCGTCCCGCCGTAGCGCCCGGCACGCCCGAACAGACCCAGGAGGAAGCGGGCCACCGCGTCGGCCCCGAGCACCGGCCGCCGGGCCGCCGGGAAGTGGCCGCCGCTGTCGCCGATGGCGACCACGTCCGGGGCGAGCACCCGTACCAGCGCGGCAAGGTCGCCCGACTCGACGGCGGTCACGAAGGCGGCGAGCACGTGACGCTGCTCGACCGCGTCGGCAGTGTGCCGGGGCGCGTCGGGCGCGTGCACCGCCCGGCGGGCCCGGGAGGCGAGTTGGCGGGCGGCGGCGTCCGTCGTACCGAGCACCTCGGCGATCTGGGCGAACGGCACGGCGAAGACGTCGTGCAGCACGAAGGCCACCCGCTGCTCCGGCGCGAGGCGTTCCAGCACCACCAGCAGGGCGGTGCCGACCTGATCGGCGCGGACCGCCCGCTCCGCGGGGTCGGGCGCGAAGCCGTCGGGGCGCGGGCCCTGGTCGAGCGGCGTCACCACCGGCTCCGGCAGCCACTGGCCGGGGTACGCCTCGCGCCGTACCCGGGCCGAGCGGAGCACGTCCAGGCAGATCCGGGCGCAGGTGGTGGTCAGCCAGGCGCCGAGGTGCCGGATCTCGGCGCGGGCCGCCGGGTCGGCGAGCGCGGCGGCGTACCGCAGCCAGGTCTCCTGCACGGCGTCCTCGGCCTCGCTGCGGCTGCCCAGCATCCGGTGCGCCGCCCCCAGCAGCCGCCCCCGCTCGGCCTCGAACTCCGCCACCATCTCCCGCACGCTGCCCCCGCTCCACTGCCGGGGCGCGACCGCCCCGCCCGCCCGCAATTCTCCCGCCCCGACCCCCACACCCCAAGACCGCCGTCGATCATGCAGTCGTGGTGCCCCGCATAACGGGCCAAGTAGGCTATTCCACCCGGCACAAGTGCATGATCGACGGCCCCGGGACCGGGGACGGGCCCGGGGTCGGGGTGGGGTGTGGGCGGGGTTGGCGGGCGGGTGGGGCGGATGTGGGTCATGATCCGGTGATGCGAGGGGTCGAGGGGAGCGGCGTGGGCCGCGATGCCGTGGGTCGGGCCGACGTCGTCGTGGGGCCGGTCGGAGGGACGATGCGGGAGCTGCTCCGGGTGGCGCCCGGCGGGGCGGTCGACCTCGGGGCGGTCGATCCCCGGTCGACGCCCGGGCTGCCGGGGCGGGAGGTGACCGGCCCGCAGCGCAAGGAGTGGGCCCGTGGCCAGCTCACGCTGATCGGCGCGGAACTGGGCAGGCAGCAGGAGATGCTCTTCGCCGAGGCCAAGGCCCGGCAGTCGGCGGCTGGCGGCGTCGAGGGGGCCCGTGGGGCGGGTGGGCGTCGCGTGCTGCTGGTGCTCCAGGCGATGGACAGCGGGGGCAAGGACGGCACCGTCAAGCGCGTGGCCGGCGCGATGAACCCGCTGGGCCTGCACGTCCGCTCGTTCGGCCCGCCCACCCCCGAGGAGCTGCGGCACGACTTCCTGTGGCGGATCCGGCGGGCGCTGCCGCCGCCCGGTTACGTCGGGGTCTTCAACCGCTCGCACTACGAGGACGTGCTCGTGGCGCGCGTCGAGTCGCTGGTGCCCGAGTCGATCTGGCAGGCCAGGTACGACGAGATCAACGCGTTCGAGCGGGAGCAGGCCGAGGCCGGGGTGGCCCTGGTGAAGGTGTTCCTGCACATCTCGTACGCCGAGCAGGGCCGGCGGCTGCTGGAGCGGCTGGACGAGCCGCGCAAGCACTGGAAGTACGACCCCTCGGACGTCGACGCCCGCGCCCGCTGGGACGACTACCAGGCCGCGTACGCCGAAGCCCTGGGCCGGTGCGGCACGGACGCCGCGCCCTGGTACGTGGTGCCGGCGGACCGCAAGTGGTACCGCGACTGGGCCGTCGCGCACCTGCTCCGCGAGACGTTCGACACTCTCGATCTCGGGTATCCGCCTGCCGGTTTCGACGTCCGGCGCGAACGGGAGCGGCTGCTGGGATCGGAGAGAACGGCGTAGGTGAACAGCAGGTGAACGACCGGTGAATGTGGCCTGACCTGGGGGAGGCCGCGCGATTCCCGGTTCCGTCGTTTTCTAGCATTCCCAGGCGGGCACCCTCCGGGCGACCGCCACCCTTCCACCGACACGACGAGGTCCGTGCTGTGAAGTTTTCCTTCCGCCCGAACGAGGGCGCCTTCTACGAGCTCTTCACCAGGGCCGCGCAGAACCTGGTGAAGGGCACCGAACTGCTCAACGAGCTGGCCCTGCCCGGGGTGGAGGTGCAGTCGGTCAGCGAGCGGCTCACCGAGGTGGAGCACGACAGCGACCAGATCACCCACGAGTTGTACAAGAAGATCAACTCGACCTTCATCACGCCGTTCGACCGGGAGGACATCTACCGGCTCGGGTCGCTGCTCGACGACGTGATGGACCACCTCGAAGCGGTCGGCAACCTGCTCTACCTCTACGGCCTGACCAAGCTCCCCTCGCTGCCCCGCGAGATGCACGAGATGGTCAACGTCCTGGACGCGCAGGCGAAGCTGACCGCCGACGCGATGCCGCGACTGAGGTCGATGAAGGATCTCGAGGACTACTGGATCGAGTGCAACCGGCTGGAGAACGACGGCGACCAGGTGTACCGGATGCTGCTGGTCCGCCTCTTCTCCGGCGAGTACGACGCGCTGACCGTGCTGAAGATGAAGGAGGTCGCCGACGAGCTGGAGGCCGCCTGCGACGCCTTCGAGCACGTGGCCAACACCGTCGAGACCATCGCGGTCAAGGAGTCCTGATCCTGTGAGTCCCGAACTCATCGCCGTGCTGGCGGTGATCGCGGTGGCGTTGGCGTTCGACTACACCAACGGCTTCCACGACGCCGCCAACGCGATCGCGACCAGCATCTCCACCCGGGCGCTCACACCCCGGGTGGCCCTGGCCATGGCGGCGGTCGGCAACTTCATCGGCGCCCACTTCGGCGCCGAGGTCGCCAAGACCGTCGGCAGCGGGCTGGTGAAACTGCCCACCGGCACGGCGAGCCTCGGCATCGTCTTCGCAGGCGTGATCGGCGCGATCGTGTGGAACCTGGTCACCTGGTACTTCGGCCTGCCGTCGTCCTCGTCGCACGCGCTGATCGGCGGCCTGGTCGGCTCGACCGTCGCCGCGTCCGGCACGGTCCTCTGGACCGGCATCGGGGAAAGCGTGATCATCCCGATGGTCCTCTCGCCGATGGTCGGCTTCGTGCTCGGCTACATCGTCATGATCGCCGTGCAGTGGATCTTCCGGAAGGGGCACCCGGGCCGGCTCAACCGTGGCTTCCGCTGGGCGCAGACCGCGTCCGCCGCCGCCATGTCGGTCGGCCACGGCATGCAGGACGCCGCCAAGACCATCGGCATCGTGGTGCTCGCCCTCTACGTCGGCGGCTACCAGGACGACCCCAGCTTCATCCCGGAGTGGGCGTTCTGGACGTCGGCCGCCGTGCTGGCCGCCGGCACGTACGCCGGTGGTTGGCGGATCATCCGGACCCTGGGTCGTAAGATCATCGACCTCCGGCCGCCGGAGGGCTTCGCCGCCGAGACCGTCGCCAGCGGGGTGCTCTACTTCAACGCGCTGGTCCTCGGCGCGCCGATCTCGACGACCCACACGATCACCTCGGCGATCATGGGTGTCGGCGCCACCAAGCGGCTCTCCGCCGTCCGGTGGGGCGTGGCCGGCAACATCGTCGGGGCGTGGATCCTCACCTTCCCGGCCGCCGGCTCGATCGGCGCCCTGATGTACTTCCTGGTCCGCCCGCTCTTCAGCTGAGGCTGTGCGGACGCCGGTGTAAGGAAGGGCCCCTTGCTAACGCTATGCGCTTGGGTTCTAGGGATCGTTGCAACGCCTGACCTGATCAGGGGTTGCAGTGTTCGAGATCCGTGGAGATCGCCGGCCGCAGGGAGCGAAGAAG
>NZ_SLVT01000022.1:0-137700 GCF_004345505.1 Micromonospora sp. CNZ303
GGTGACCGCAACGACCACGACTCGCAGGGCCTGTTCCAGCAGCGCCCCTCCAGCGGGTGGGGCACGGTCGAGCAGATCACCGACCCCGAGTACTCGACGACGGCGTTCCTGAAGGGCCTCAAGCAGGTCGACGGGTGGCAGGACATGCCCCTGACCAAGGCCGCCCAGACCGTGCAGGTCTCGGCCTACCCGGACCACTACGCCCAGTGGGAGCAGCAGGCCGCCGACCTCGTCACCGAGCACTGGAACAGCTGACAGCAGTAGCCGAATCGCCGCTGGCCGGCACCCCAAACCGGGGTGCCGGCCAGCGGCGTCTGCGGCGGGCGGACCCCCTCAGTGGGGAGTCGTGGCGTGGACCCGGACGACCACGGCGGTGGCATTGTCGTCGCCGCCGGCCTCCAGGGTGCCGTGGAGCAGGTCCCGCACCGCCTCCTCCGGTCGCGGTGCCGCCAGGAGTTCCCGCATCAGGTGGTAGTCGACCTGGTCGCTGACGCCGTCGGTGCAGAGCAGCCAGACGTCGCCGGGGCGCAGCGACACCGCGAGCAGGTCCGCCTCCGGCCCGTCCGGATGGCCGGCGTAGCGGGTGAGCTGGTATCGGGCGCGATCGGCGGCGGGGGAGCCGACCGGGTACCAGCCGTGCAGTACGCCCAGCCAGGCCGCCGTGTGGTCGACGGTGAGGAGTTCCAGCAGGCCGTCGCGCAGGCGGTAGGCGCGGGAGTCGCCGAGCTGGACGAGCCAGCCCTGCCCGCCGTCGGGCTCCACGAGCAGGGCGGTCAGGGTGCAGCCGGTCAGCTCCGCCAGCTGCGCGCCGGCGGCGCGTACGGCTGACTGGACGTGGGCCACGGCGGCGCGCAACTGGCGCGCGTCGACCGCGGGCCAGGCGGCCCGGACCTGTGCGACGAGGGTGCCCATGGCCGTCGTGCCGGCCCGGCGGCTGCCCTCGCCGGCGCCCATGCCGACGACCACCGCGACGAAGGGCAGAGCGGGGTCGACGTGCAGCACGTCGAAGTTGGCCGGATAGCGGTTGCCGACCACGCTGCCGCCGACGAACTCCAGCGTGATCTCGCCGAGTGGGAGACGGTGCACCTCACCGGGCACGGTGACCTCGGCGCGGCGGCCGGCGGAGGAGGACATCGGCGGATCGTACGGTGGGTTGCCGGCGCAGGTGGTCCGGGTTGCCGCGTTCGCGGTCACTCAGTCGAGACAGAACTCGTTGCCCTCGACGTCCTGCATTACGAGGCACGACTCGTCGTAGCCATCGGCAGTCAGCAGTCGCACGCGCACCGCGCCGAGCGCGACCAGTCGTGCGCATTCGGCCTCGAGCGCGGCCACGCGCTCCTCACCCACGAGCCCGGTGCCGACCCGCACGTCGAGATGCAGCCGGTTCTTGACGACCTTGCCTTCGGGAACGCGCTGGAAGAACAGTCGCGGGCCCACACCCGTGGGATCGACGCATGCGAACGCGGAGCCCTGCCGCTCAGGCGGCAGCGCGCGATCGAAGTCGTCCCAGGTGGCGAACCCCTCCGGTGGCGGCGGTACGACGTATCCCAACGCCCCGCACCAGAAGCGAGCGACGCGCTCAGGCTCCGCGCAGTCGAAGGTGACCTGGACCTGCTTGACCGACGCCATCGGACCACCATAGAGGCAGGGGTCTTCCGTCGTCTCCCCGGTTTCGCTGTGAACCGACGCCTGGCACCCGGTGGCTCGGACGAAGGTGTCAACGTGGGTTGACAGTGCGGCGATGTCAACGTAAGTTGACGACATGAGTCAGGCAACGGAACTCGCGGCGGCAGCCGGCAGCACCGACCCCCGGGTCGGGCTGCGCGCCGTCCGCGCGCTGCGCCGGTTGCTCGAACGGCTCGAGGTGGTCCAGGTGGACAACGCCCGTCGACAGGGCTGGTCCTGGCAGGAGATCGCCGACGAGCTCGAGGTCAGCCGGCAGGCGGTCCACAAGAAGCACGCCGGTCGTCCGGCGGTCGGATCTTCCTGGGAGGCGTGATGTTCGAACGGTTCACCGACCGGGCCCGCACGGTCGTGCGGTACGCCCGGGACGAGGCCCGGACCGAGGGCGAGCGGCCCGTCGGGACCGAGCACCTGCTGCTCGCCCTGCTCTCCGACGGCGACAACCTCGCCGCCCGGGTGCTCGCCGAGGCCGGCCTCCGCGCCGACGACCTGCGGGCCCGCGTCCGCCGGCACACCGTGCGGGGAGCCACCGGCCTCGCCGACGCGGACGCCGCGGCCCTGCACGAGATCGGCATCGACCTGGCCGCCATCGTGGCCCGGATCGAGGAGTCCTTCGGCCCGGACGCGCTGCGCGAGGCCGCGCCGGCGCCGCGCCGCCGCTGGGGTCGCCGGCGGTACGCGGGCGGCCCCTTCTCCCCGCGCGCCAAGAAGGTGCTGGAGTTGGCGCTGCGGGAGGCGTTGCGACTGCGCCACCGCCACATCGGCACGGAGCACATCCTGCTCGGCGTGCTCCGCGAGGGTCATGGGCTGGGCGCCCGGGTGCTCACCGAGGCCGGCGCCGACCTCGACGACCTGCGCCGCCGCGTCGAGACCGCCCTCCGCACCCCCGCCTGACGAAACCCTCACGCCACCCCACTCCATTTCCGGCCCGGCCCACTCCCGGCCCGGTGATCATGAGGTTGGCGGGGACGTCGATCTCAAGGACCGCCGTCGACCTCATGATCGGCGGGGTGGGGGTGGGGTGGGGGACGGTCCGGGGCGGGGGCAAACGTGTTTGCGCTGCGCGTAACATCACCGCACCGCCGGGTCGCTGCCGTGCCGGATCTGCTGCACACTGGCGCCGTGGACCCTCGACAGGACAAGCGACGCGCGGCACCCGACGGCGGTGGCCTGCGCTCCGCCGTGGTGGTCAACCCGGTGAAGGTGGCCGACCTCGACGAACTGCGTCAGACGGTCCACGACGCCCTCGCCGCGGCCGGCTGGCCCGAGCCGCTGTGGTTCGAGACCACGGTCGAGGACCCGGGCCGCGGCCAGACGCAGGAGGCGGTCGAGGCCGGCGTCGACGTCGTCTTCGCCTGCGGCGGCGACGGCACCGTGATGGCCTGCGTCAGCGGCCTGGTCGGCACCGAGGTGGCGCTCGCCGTGCTGCCGCAGGGCACCGGCAACCTGCTCGCGGCCAACCTGGGCCTCTCGGATGACCTGGCCGCCGGGCTGGAGGTCGCCGTCGAGCGTGGCCGCCGGCTGCTCGACGTCGGCGCGGTCGAGGACCACTACTTCACGGTGATGGCCGGCATGGGCTTCGACGCCCAGATGCTCGCCGACACCTCGGAGACCACCAAGAGGCGGATCGGCTGGCCGGCGTACGTCGTGGGGGCCGCCCGGCACCTGCGCGACCGGCCGATGCGGGTCTCCATCCGCATCGACGACCAGCAGCCCATCCGCCGCCGTGCCCGCTCCGTCCTCGTCGCCAACGTCGGCCGCCTCCAAGGCGGGGTGCGGCTGCTCACCGACGCCGAACCGGACGACGGCTACCTCGACGTCGCGGTGCTCACCCCGCGTACGCTGCGGCAATGGCTGGCGCTCGGCTGGGCGGTCGTACGCCGGCAGGACCGCGTCCCCCGGATGGAGGTCTTCAAGGCCAGGCGGGTGGAGATCACCAGCAACCGGGCCCAGCCCCGGGAGCTCGACGGCGATCTCATCGAGCCGGGTCGCACCCTGAAGGCCGAGATCCGGCGGCGGGCGCTGTGGCTCTGCGTGCCGCAGCCGGCGCAGGATCCCGACCTGGCCGAGGACGCGAAGGCGGCGGCCGAGCGTGGTGAGCAGCTGATCGAGGAAGCCCGCCGTGAGTAGCACCCGCATCGTGCCGGAGACCCGGCTGATGTCCGACGAGGAACTCAACGCCGACGACGCCTGGCACACACTGCGCCGGCAGGGCGGCTGGCACCTGCTGCGCGACGCGTTCATCCGGTTCCGCTACGGCGACGGGTTCAGCCACTCGCGCGCCTTCGCGCTGCAACTCTGCCTCGCCGTGGTGCCGTTCCTGATCGCGCTGACCGGCCTGATCAGCGAACTCGGCGTGGAGGAGGGCGGCCGGGTGGTCGCCGACACGGTCCTGGCCCTCACCCCCGGGGCGAGCGAACCGATGGTGGCCGAGCTGCTCGGCGAGGGGGACCGCACCGAACGCGCCGGGGAACTGGCGCTCGGCCTCGGCATGCTCACCGGCCTGGTCGCGCTGACCACCACCATGGCCCAGATCGAGCGCGGCGCCAACCGGATCTACGGCGTGGAGCGGGACCGGCCCGCGCTGTGGAAGTACGTCCGCGCGAGCATCCTCGCCCTCACCGCCGGCGTGCCGGCGCTCACCGGGTTCCTGATCCTCGTCGGCGGCGGCCCGATGGGCGACTCGGTGCAGCGACACTACGCCTGGGGCGAGTTCGCCAACGGCCTCTGGAACGTGGTGCGCTGGCCGCTCAGCCTGGGCCTGACCGTCCTCGCCGTCGCGGTGATCTTCCGGCACGCCCCCCGCCGCAAGCAGCCCGGCCTGTCCTGGCTCTTCTTCGGCGCCGGCATCGCCACCGCGCTGTGGTGGCTGGCCAGCCTGCTGCTCGCCGCGTACGTGCGGTTCAGCGGCGGGTTCGGCCAGACGTACGGGGCGCTGACCGGGATGATGGCGTTGCTGCTCTGGGCCAACCTGACCGGCATGGCGCTCTTCGGCGGACTCTCCTTCGCCGCTCAGTTGGAGGCGCTGCGCATCGGGGCGCGCGAGCCCGCCCAGCCCGACCTCTGGGAGCCCGAGGCCGAGCGCCAGGAGATCCACGACACCGGCGAGATGAGTTCCCTCTAGCTCCGCATCGGACACCCCTCGGTGTACGCGGAGCGCCGATCGGGTAATGCGGCACGCCAGAAGCGAGAGGGAGGCTGCCGTGGGCGCGGTCAAAGAGGCGTTGCGACGACCCTTGGGTCACTTCACCGAGCGTACGCTCGCCGGCCTGGCGATCGTGCTCGGTGCCGGGGTCGGGTTCGGGATTCTCCTCGTCCTGGTCCGGACCCGGTGGTCCCCGCTCTACGACGTCGACCACGGCGTGGCCGCCTGGCTCAACGACCTGGTCGCCCCGCACGGGCCGCTGGTGACCGTGCTCAACGCGCTCACCGACCTCGGCGGGCGAGCCGTCATCATCTGGCTGGTGTCGGTCGCCGTGGTCGGGCTGCTCATCCGCAAGCAGGGCCGGCTCGCGGTGTTCCTCATCGTCACCGGCGTCGGCGCGCTCGTCCTCGACCCGGCGCTCAAGACGCTGGTCGACCGGCTGCGCCCCGAGGTGGACGTGCCCATCGGCACGTACGCCGGGGACAGCTTCCCCAGCGGCCACGCCCTCGGCTCGATGGTCGCGTACGGGGCGCTGCTGCTGGTCTTCCTGCCCGCCATGTCGCGCCGCTGGCGCAAGCCCGCGATCGCCCTGGTCGCCCTCGTCGTCTTCCTCATCGGACTGACCCGGATCGCGCTGGGCGTGCACTTCGTCTCGGACGTGCTGGGGGCCTGGCTGCTCGGCGCCGCCTGGCTCGGCGTCACCGCGTACGCCTTCCGGCTCTGGCGGTTGGAGCGCGGCCGGCCGGTCCCGGCGTTGACCGAGGGGCTGGAGCCGGAGGCCGCGCACGACGTGGCGCCCGCCCCCGACGAGGCGCACCTGCTGCCGCACCCCCGGGCCGCCGTGTTCGAGCTGATCGTCGGCTGGGTGCTGATCCTCGGCGCGCTCTACGGCTTCGGCATGTTCGTCAGCTACCACGCCGGCGGCACCCTCTTCGCCACCCTCGACACGGACGTGCCGAGGTGGTTCGCCGAGCACCGCACCCCCGGCCGGGACGACTTCAGCTACTGGTGGAGCAAGGTCGGCGACACCCACGCCATCCTGCTCATCTCGCTGGTCTTCTGCCCGATCGTGCTGGCTGTCTGGCGGCGTTGGCGGCCGGTGCTCTTCGTGGCACTGACCATGTTCGGCGAGCTGAGCCTCTTCCTCGCCTCCGCCGCCGCGGTCGACCGGCCCCGCCCGCCCGTCGGCAACCTCGACGGGCCGATGCCGACCTCCTCCTTCCCGTCCGGCCACATCGCCGCCACGCTCTGCGTCTGGGTGGCGATCGCGGTGATCGTCTTTCCGCGTACGGACCGGTGGTGGCGGTGGATCTTCGTGGCGCTGGCGGTCGTGATGCCGGCCGGCGTGGCCATCAGCCGGATGTACCGGGGGATGCACCACCCCACCGACTTCATGGGCGCGATCATCCTCACCACCGCATGGATCGGGCTGCTCTACTGGGTGCTTCGCCCCAACGAGGACGTCTACGAGGGCAACCGGCCGAGCATCGAGTCCGAGGACGTGCACACCCTCGACGACGAGCTGGCCAAGGCCGGTCGGGCGGACTGACGCGCCGATGCTGCGGGCGATGACCTGGAACGTCCGGACCGGCGGACGGGATTCCGGCGGCACCGGCCGCCGGGACCTGCTGGTCCGGGTCGTCGCCGACCAGCGGCCGGACGTGCTGGCGTTGCAGGAGCTGCGGGGCTTCGACGAGCGGCCGGCCGCTGGGCCTGCCCCGGCCGGTGGCCTCCGCGCAGCTGCGGGCGGCGTGCTCGCCGACTTCGCGGGCCGGGTGGGGATGCGACCCCACCTGGCCCGTTCCTGCTTCGGCCAGCCGGTGGCGGTGCTGCTGCGCCCGCCGCTGCGCGCCCTCGCCGCGATCCGGGTACGCCGGCCGTTCCACCACGCCGCGCAGCGGGTCACCGTGGCGACCACCGCCGGCCCGCTGACGGTGCTGAGCGTCCACCTCGACCCGTACTCGGGGCTGCGGCGGCGCGTCGAGGCGGGCTGGGCCGCCGCCGCGCTGCGCCGCGCACCGGGGGAGCTGGGGCTGCTGGCGGGGGACCTGAACACCCTCGACCCGGTCGCCGACCACACCGACCGCATCGCCCGGCTCCCGGCCGCGTACCGCCGCCGTCACCTGCGCCGGGACGGGCGGACGGTGGAGACCCGGGCGGTGGCCCGGCTGCTCGCCGCCGGCCTGGTCGATCTGTACGCGACGGCGGGGGCGCCGGACGGCGGGCTGACCGCGCCCACCCGGCACGGCGGCGGGGCGGAGTTCTCCGGGATGCGGCTGGACTACCTGCTCGGCACGGCGGCGCTCGCCGGCCGGGTGCGCGACTGCCGGGTGCTGCGGGGCGGCGAGACCGAGTACGCCTCCGACCACTATCCGGTCGTGGCGGACCTGGACCTCGACCCCGCCTGACCGGGCGCCCTGTTCAACCTGGCCGGGCGGCCCCGGTCCTTCCCGGAGGGCCGGGAGGGCGGCGCGTTGCCGGTGCTGACTACCGTGAGCCGGTGATCGACTCGCCGAGCGCGGACCCGGGGAACGCCGGGTCTCCACCCACCCCGCTGCTGGTCGCCGTCGTTCGGGGAATCGCGCTGGTCGTGGTGGTGCCCGTCCGGCTGGCCTGGGAGGCGGTCGCCGCCGTCGGCCGGTGGCTGCACCGCTGGCTGCTCGCGCCGCTCGGCCGGTTCCTGGACCGCTGGCTGCTGCGCCCGCTCGGCTGGCTGCTGCGGATCCTGGTGTGGGTGCCGCTGAGCTGGCTCGGCCGCGGCCTGGCCTGGCTGCTGCGCTGGCTCGGCCTTGGGTTGTCCTGGCTGCTGCGCACGCTGGTCTGGGTGCCGTTGGTCTGGCTCGCCCGGGGCGTGGCCTGGCTGGCCCGGACGGTGGTGTGGACGCCGCTGGCCTGGCTGGCGTACCACCTGATCCGGGTGCCGCTGCGCTGGCTGGCCCGGCTCCTCACGCCGCTCGGACGCCTGCTGGCGGCGGGGCTCGCGGCGGTCGGCCGGTGGCTGGCGGCGGGGCTCGTGGCGGTCGGTCGGTGGCTGGCGGCGGTGGGGCGGGTGCTGCTCGGCGCGCTCGGCTGGGCGTGGTGGGCCGCCGGCCGGCTGCTCTGGTGGTGCTACGCGCTCACGCTGCGGCCGTTCGTGCTCGGGGCGCGCTGGCTGTGGCGGCACGCCGTCCGCCCGGTGGGTCGGGCGATGGCCGCCGCGTGGCGGGCGACCGTGTCGCCGGCCGTCCGCTGGGTGCGCCGCGCCGTGGTGGACCCGGTCCGCCAGGCGTCCCGTGAGGCGCTGACCGCCCTCGGCCTGCGCGGCTGACCCGCGGACGCCGCGACGACGGCGGAGGCACCCGACGAGCGGTGCCCGAGCGAGCGCTGCCCCGACGAGCGCTGCCCGAGCGAGATCTTGGCAAGAAACGGCCCCTCCAGGGGCACTCCCGTACCAAGATCTCGAAGCCATCGCCATCGCCATCGCCCGAGCCCCAGCCCGAGCCCCAGCACGAGCAGGGTTACAGGAGCAGGTTGAGCAGGACGGTCAGGACGACCGAGGCGACGATCGAGAAGAGGATCATCAGCAGGCAGCCCAGGCCGCCGCCGGCCGGACGGATCTCCGTGTTGCCGATACGCATGTCGTCACCTGTTCGTGAGTGAGGGGGACAGCAGGGCGCGGACCGCCTCGGCGACCTGCGCCGGTGCGGTGGTCACGACGTTGTGCGCGGCGCCCGGCACGGTGACCGTACGGGCGTGCGGCACCAGCCGACCCACCTGCGCGCGCCAGGGCGGCGGCACGATCGGGTCCCGGGAGCCGGCCACGACCAGGGTGGGCGCGGCGATGCGGACCAGGTCAGCCTCGATGCCGTTGCGCACCGAGTGCGACAGCGTCGCGTGGACCCGCCAGGGGCGGGCGTCGAGGACGTCCCGGAGCAGGATCGGCGCCTGCAACGGCGCCTCCCGCAGGGTGTCCACCAGCCAGCGCCCGAACTGTCCCCGCCGGGACCGGGCGGCAGGGTCGCTGGTCGGGCCGGCGAGCACCACCGCCGCGACCGCGTCGGGGTGCCGGGCGGCGAGCGCCGCGACGACCTCCGCGCCGAACGAGTGCCCGAGCAGGCAGACGGGCGGCATCCGGTACGCGGCCAGCCAGGCGGCCAGGTGCGCGGCGTGCCGGGGCACGTCGTACGCGCGGGCGGGGCGCTCGGTCAGCCCGAAGCCGGGCAGGTCGGGCGCGTACACCGGGTGGGTGCCGGCCAGCGCGAGGGCGAGCGGGGTCAGGTAGCGGTGGGACACTGCCAGCCCGTGCACCAGCACGACCGGGGTGGCGGCGGTGCCGGGGTCGCCGGCGCGGCGGGTGTGCGTACGGATGCCGTCGACCAGCCGCCACTCGCTGGTCAGCCCGGCGGCCGGCTTCGGGGCGGCCAGCGCGAGGCGCAGCTCCGCCGGACCGAAGCGGCCCGGCGGGGTCACCCGGGGACGCCGCACGGGTGCCGCCCTCACAGCTCGCGCAGCCTCGGCAGGAGCTGCTCCTGCGCCCAGTCCAGGAACATCGGCTGTGTCCCGCCGCCCACCTGCACGATCGCCACATGGGTGAAGCCGGCGTCGACGAACTTGCGGAACGCCTCGACGTGCCGGTCCACGTCGGGCCCGCAGGAGATCCCCTCGGCCACGTCCTCCTCGCGGACGAACTGGGTGGCAGCGGCGAACGACTCCGGCCCGGGCAGGTCGGCGTTGACCTTCCAGCCCATCCCGAACCAGCGGAACTGGTCGTGCACGATCTTGCGGCACTCCGCCTCGTCCGGCCCGTAGCAGATGGCCACCTGCCCGTAGCGGGGCTGCCCGGCGCCGCCGGCCTCGTCGTACATCTCGATGATGTGCGGGTCCGGCTCGGTCGCGACGAGGCCGTTGCCGTACTCGGCGGCGAGGGTGACCGACTGGCGGCCGGAGGCGGCGACGGCCATCGGCACCGGGCGGGCCGGCCGGTCCCACACGTAGGCGTCGGGCACGTCGTAGTGGTTGCCCGAGAAGGTCAGGGTCTCCCCGTTGAGCAGGGGCCGGATGATCTGGAGGGCCTCCTCGAACATCTCGTGCCGCTGCTGCACGTGCGGCCAGCCGCCGACCACGTGCTCGTTGAGGTTCTCGCCCGCGCCCAGGCCGAGGGTGAACCGGCCGTCCGAGAGGACCCCGACCGTGCTGGCCTTCTGCGCCACGACCGCCGGGTGGTAGCGGCGGATCGGGCAGGTGACGAAGGACATCAGCTCCGCCCGGCTGGTGGCGTGCGCGACCGCGCCGAGCACGGACCAGGCGTACGGGGAGTGGCCCTGGGAGTCCAGCCAGGGGTAGTAGTGGTCGGAGATGACGAGCTGGTCGAAGCCGGCCGCCTCCGCCCGCACCGCGCAGTCGACCAGTTGCTTGGGACCGGCCTGCTCGCACATCAGGGTGTAGCCGACGTTGACCATGGGTGTCTCCCTCCGACCCGGGCGGATCCTCCCCGGATACCCCTGCCAGGTCGGGTCAACCCTCGCGTCCGGTGCCGGCGGTCCGCTGCTTAACCGGTTCATTGCGTGACCGGCCCGACCGGCCTACGCTGATCCCTGCGCCGCCGGGAGCCGGGCGGCGGCTGTCGGGCTGCAGCCGCCATCCCCTGTGACGTCCCACCCCCACCTGGGCAGCGGGGGTCCTCCCTTTTGAGGAAGGCCATGAAGAAGAGACTCTCCGCCGCCGGTGCGGCACTGCTCGCGTTGCTGGTCGCCGTGTTGGCGTTCGGTCAGCCCGCGCGGGCCGCGACCGGCTTCTCCGTCGCCGACGGCAAGCTCTACGACGCCAACGGCAGCGAGTTCGTCATGCGTGGCGTGAACCACGCGCACACCTGGTACCAGCAGCAGACCAGCTCCTTCGCCAACATCAAGGCGCTCGGGGCGAACACCGTGCGGGTGGTGCTGGCCAGCGGCCAGCGGTGGGCGAAGAACGACACCGCCGACGTCGCCAACGTCATCTCGCTGTGTAAGGCCAACCGGCTGATCTGTGTGCTGGAGGTGCACGACACCACCGGCTACGGCGAGCAGAGCGGGGCGGCCACCCTGGACCAGGCGGTCGACTACTGGCTCAGCGTCTCCAGCGCCCTCGCCGGCCAGGAGAAGTACGTCATCGTCAACATCGGCAACGAGCCGTACGGCAACCAGGGCTACGGCACCTGGGCGACCGACACCGCCAACGCCATCAAGCGGCTGCGTACGGGCGGCCTGACGCACACCATCATGGTCGACGCCCCGAACTGGGGTCAGGACTGGTCGTTCACCATGCGCGACAACGCCGCGTCGGTGTTCGCCGCCGACCCGCAGAAGAACACGGTCTTCTCCATCCACATGTACGGCGTCTTCGACACCGCCGCCGAGATCAGCGACTACCTCGGCCGGTTCCGCGCTGCGAAGCTGCCGATCGTGATCGGCGAGTTCGGCTTCGACCACTCCGACGGCAACCCCGACGAGGACACCATCCTCTCCTACAGCCAGGCCAACGGGATCGGTTACCTGGGCTGGTCGTGGAGCGGCAACGGCGGTGGCGTCGAGTACCTCGACATGGTCACCAACTTCAACCCCGCCGCGCTGAGCACCTGGGGCCAGCGCATCTTCAACGGGGCGAACGGGATCAAGGCCACCGCGAAGGAGGCGACGGTCTTCGGCGGCACCCCGCCCCCGACCACCCCGCCGCCGACGACGCCTCCGCCCACCACCCCGCCGCCCACCACGCCCCCGCCCACGACCCCGCCGCCGAGCACCCCGCCGCCGGGCGGCTGCACGGCGACGTACGCGGTGACCAACCAGTGGCAGGGTGGCTTCCAGGGCGAGGTGAAGGTGACCGCCGGCTCGTCGGCGATCACCGGCTGGACGACGAAGTGGACGTTCGCCAACGGCCAGACCGTCAGCCAGTCCTGGAACGCCGCCCTGAGCAGCAGCGGGTCGGCCGTCACGGCCCGCAACGTCGACTACAACGGCCGGCTGGGCGCCAGCGCCAGCACCAGCTTCGGCTTCATCGCCAGCTGGAACGGCACCAACGCCACGCCCGCGGTGACCTGCACGGCGAGCTGACAACTCACGCCCCACCGGTGGCCGGGCCCGCACGGGCCCGGCCACCCCCGTGTCACCCGTCGAAACGTCGCAACTCCGCCGCGCCCGCGCCCTCGCCCCGATCAATGGGCAGGGCAAGGGCTGGGCGGGGTGGGAGGCGCGGCGGGGTATGCCCACGGGGCGCTGTCGAGCTGCCCCGTCCGTGGGACCGCCAGCCGCCACGGGCCCGGAACTCGCTGCCCCATCTGTGCGGGCAGCTCGACAGCGTCCGCGCGAGCATGCCCACGTCGCGTCGGGGCCCGTCAGGCCCCGGTCGGTCACGTCGCGTCGGGGCCCGTCAGGCCCCGGTCGGCCCGGAGGCCAACCGGGCGGCGCGCATCATCAGGTACCGCTGCTCGGGCAGGCTCGTGCTCAGGGCGGCGGCGGCCCGGTAGTCGGCCACCGCCCGCTCCCGGTCGCCGGCCATCTCGTGCAGGTGTGCCCGGGCGGCGGGCAGCCGGTGGTGCCCACCGAGCCGGGGGTCGGCGTCCAGCGCGTCCAGCGCCGCCAGGCCGGCGGCCGGACCGTGCACCATGGCGGTCGCCACGGCCCGGTTGAGGGAGACGACGGGACTGCCGGAGGCGCGTTCCAGCACCTCGTACAGGGCGAGGATCTGCGGCCAGTCGGTCTCGGCGGTGCCGGGTGCCTCGTCGTGCAGCGCGGCGATGGCCGCCTGGAGCTGGTACGGCCCGACCGGCCCGCGGGGCAGCGCCCAGGTGACCAGGGCCACCCCCTCGTCGATGGCCGCGGCGTCCCACCGGCTGCGGTCCTGGTCGGCCAGGGAGATCAGCTCACCCGAGGGGCCGGTGCGCGCGGCGGCGCGGGCGTCGGTGAGCAGCATCAACGCGAGCAGCCCGGCGACCTCGGTGTCGTCGGGCAGGAGCGCGCGCAGGGCCCGGGTCAGCCGGATCGCCTCCTCCGACAGGTCCACCCGGCGCAGGTCGTCGCCCACGCTGGCGGTGTGTCCCTCGGTGAAGACCAGGTAGAGCACGTGCCGCACGGCGGCCAGCCGGGCCTCCCGGTCGGCGGGCTCCGGCATCCGGAACGGGACACCCGAGGCGCGGATGCGCTGCTTGGCGCGGCTGATCCGCTGGGCCATGGTGGCCTCGGGCACGAGGAAGGCGCGGCCGATCTCGGCCGTGGTCAGGCCGCCGACGGCGCGCAGGGTCAGCGCGATCGCCGACGCCGGCGTGAGCGTCGGGTGGCAGCAGAGGAAGAGCAGCGTCAGGGTGTCGTCCCGGTCGGCGGTCAGCTCCTCGTCCGGCGGCGGCGCGGCGCGCCGGTCGTCGGGCTCGCGGCGGGCGACGAGGTCCTCACGCCGCCGCCGGGCCGTCTCGCCGCGGACCAGTTCGATCATTCGCCGGTACGCGACCTGGATCAGCCAGCCGCGCGGGTTGCCGGGCGTCCCCTCGACCGGCCACTGGGTGGCCGCCGCCAGCAGCGCCTCCTGCACGGCGTCCTCGGCGGTGGCGAAGTCGCCGAAGCGGCGGGTGAGCACGCCGAGGACCTGCGGCGCCAGCTCGCGCAGCAGGTCCTCGACGGGCGGGTCGGCGGGGGCCAGTCGTCACATCTCCTGCGGCGGCGCCGACATCACGGGGCGCACCTCGATCGGCATGTTCAGCGGCCGACCGCCGGGACCGGGTGCGGTGGAGATGTGCGCGGCGAGCGCGACGGCCCGCTCGGGGCTGTCGCAGTCGACGATCCAGAAGCCGGCGAGGAACTCCTTGGTCTCGGCGAACGGCCCCTCGGTGACCACGGGGGTTCCCCCGGCGCCCGCCTGGACGATCTTCGCCTGGGCCGGCGCGGCGAGCCCCTCGCCGCCGACGAGTTCACCGTCGGCGATCAGCTTCCCGTTGACCTCGCCCATGAACGCCACGTGCGCCCGGATCTCCTCGGGCGTCCACGTCTCGATCGGGGGGAAGTCCGTGCCGGCGGCGCTGAACTGCATGAGCAACATGTACTTCACGTCTGGCTCCTCACGACTGCGCACCATCATCGGTGCTCTCACCCGTCGGTAGAAGCCGGCACCCCGGTTCTCGACACCCCCGCCGGAAATTCCCCGGGAAATCTGCCCGCCCCTCAGGCGACGGCGGTGACCTCCAGCAGCACGGTCTGCTCGGGATGCAGCGCGGGCAGCTGGAGCCCGACGGTCGCCAGCACCGCGCCGCCGAGGGTCACGCCGCCGTCGGCGAGCCAACCCGGGGCGGCCCGCTGGAGCGTCGCGGGCTCCGGCACGCCCGCGACGGGCCGCACCGTGTACCGGCGGCGGGGGTCGAGGCCGGGGAGCCGGACCGGCCCGGGCGCCTGGGTCACCGAGGTGGCCAGCTGGGCCACGGCGTACACCGCGTGGGAACCGTCGTGGGCGATGACGCCGTGCGCCCAGACGGCCGGGTCGGGATGGTCGACCCGGACCACCCGGCCGGCGTGCAGCAGCGGGCGGAGCCGCTTGTGCAGCGCGACCCAGGCGGCCAGCTCGTCGCGCTGTGCCGCGTCGATCGCGCCGATGTCCCACTCGATGCCGTGGTGGCCGAAGAGCGCGGTCGCCGCCCGGAAACCCAGGTCGTGCACGCGGTGGGTGGTGTGCGAGCGCTCCGGCCCGATGTGGCTGCCGACCAGCTCGGGCGGGAGCAGCAGCCCCGTCCAGCGCTGGATGGCCAGCCGCTCCAGGGCGTCGTTGCAGTCGCTGGCCCACACCCGGTCGGTGCGCCGCAGGATCTCCAGGTCCACCCGGGCGCCGCCGGACGCGCAGCTCTCGATCTCCACGCCCGGGTGGCGGCGGCGCAGCTCGTCGAGGAGCCGGTATACCGCCAGCGTCTGCCCGTGCACGCCGGGGCGGCCCTGGTGCCCCGCCTCGGTCAGGTCCCGGTTGTGGTCCCACTTGAGGTAGTCGATGCCGGGGTGCGCGGCGAGCAGCGCGTCCAGCCGCTCCAGCAGGTACGCGTAGGCCGGCGGCTGGGCCAGGTCCAGCACCTGCTGGTGGCGCCAGGCGGGCGGCAGCCGGCCCGGTGCCGACAGCACCCACTCCGGGTGGGCCCGGAACACCTCGGAGTCGGGGTTGACCATCTCCGGTTCCACCCAGAGCCCGAACTGCATCCCGTGCCCGCGTACGTGGTCGACGAGCGGGTGCAGGCCGTCCGGCCAGACGGTGTCGTCGACGTACCAGTCGCCGAGGCCGGCGCGGTCGTGGCGGCGCCCCCGGAACCAGCCGTCGTCGAGCACGAAGCGTTCCACCCCGACCTCGGCCGCCTGGTCGGCCAGCGTACGGAGCCGGTCCAGGTCGTGGTCGAAGTAGACGGCCTCCCAGACGTTGAGGGTGACCGGACGGGGCGTGGCCGGGTGCTGCGGGCGGGCGCGCAGGTGGGTGTGCAGGGCGTCGCTGAGCCCGTCCAGCCCGGCGGCGGAGAAGACCGCGTACAGCAGCGGGGTGGCGTACTCCTCGCCGGCATCGAGCACCACCTCGCCGGGGGCGAGCAGCTCGCCGCCGCCGAGGGTGGACTCGCCCGTCGGCCGCCGCTCGGCGACGGTCACGTGGTCGCCGCTCCACGCGGTGTGCACCGCCCACACCTCGCCGTGGCCGAAGCCGAACCCGGCCGTGCCGGCGACCAGCAGCAGGGTGGCGTCGTGCCCGGTGCGGCCGTGCCGGCCCTCGCGTACCCAGGCGCCCATCGGCCACGGGTGCCGCTGCGGGGACCGCTCCCGGCACCACCGGCCGGTCAGGTCGAGCAGTTCGGTGGCGACCGCCGGCACCGGCAGGACCGGCGTCAGCTCCCGCAGCTCGTACGCCGTGTCGCCGTCGTTGCGCAGCCGGTGCCGCAGCAGCACCAGGCCGGTCGGGTCGAGCGCGATCTCGACGGTCAGCGACAGCCCGGCACCGCCGTCGGCCGCCCGGACGGTGACCCGGGCGGAGCCGGTGCCGTCGTCGGCGACGTCGAGGCCGCTCAGCCGGAAGGCGGTGGACCAGTCCCGGCGCTCGCGGTGCCCGGCGAGCGCCGGCCGGCCGCCCCAGCCGGCGGACGCCTCGGGCAGCAGGGACAGCACCGTCGGCGCGTCGAAGCTGCTGTGTACGACCGGCGCGACGGTGGCGTCGACCAGGGCGGGCAGGTCGTCGGGTCCGACGGGGCCGAGGTCGGCGCCCCAGTGCGCGACCCGGGGCAGCCCCGGGCCGCGCGCGTCGAGCACCAGGCTGGTCCGGGCGCGGCGCAGGTGGACGATGGTCATCCCTTTGACGCCCCCAGGGTCAGGCCCCGGACGAAGTGCCTCTGCAACAGGAAGAAGATCACCAGGGTCGGGATCGCGACCAGCACAGAGCCGGCCGAGACCAGGTTGTTGTCGGTGAAGAACTCACCGCGCAGGTTGTTGAGCGAACTGGTCACCGGGAACTTGTCCCCCGTGCGCATGAGCACGGTGGCCCAGAAGAACTCGTTGTAGATCCAGGTCACCTCCAGGGTGGCCAGCGCGGCCAGGGCCGGCCGGCACAGCGGCATGGTCACCTGCCAGTACTGCCGCCAGACGCTCGCCCCGTCGACCATCGCCGCCTCGTAGAGGTCGCGCGGCAGCGCCTTCATGTAGTTGCTGAGCACGAAGACGCAGAAGCCGCACTGGAAGGCGACGTTGACCAGGATGAGCCCCCAGTAGCTGTCGTAGAGCAGCTCGGAGTCGCTCATGAACGCCGGCAGCGGCACCTGCGTGAAGAGTCGGAACAGCGGGATGAGCAGGGCCTGCTGGGGCAGCAGGTTCGCCGCGGTGAACAGGCCGAGCAGGACGATGTTGGTCTTCCAGCTGAACCGGGCGATGACGAACGCCACGCACGAGGCGAGGAAGAGGGTCAGCAGCACCGCCGGCACGGTGATGTAGACGGAGTTGAGGAGGTGCTTGCCGAACTCGGCGGTCCGCCAGGCGGTGACGTAGTTGTCGAGGGTCCACCCGCCGAGCGAGACGTAGCCGTTGGTGGCCGTGTACTCGTAGGAGCGCAGCGAGGTCAGCACGGCCCAGAGGATCGGGAAGAGCCAACCGATCGCCACCGCCGCGAGGAACACGTGCAGCACCACCCGGGCCGGGCGCGGCGGCGGGCGGCGTTCGGTCGCGGGAGCGGTCCGGTCCTCCCGGGACACGGTCGCGGTGCTCATCGGCGTCCCTCCCGCAGCACGGTCGCCAGGTAGACGGTGATGAAGACCAGCGAGACGACAAGCATGATGGTGGCCAGCGCCGAGCCGAAGCCGATGCGGCTCGCCTCGCCGACCACGTTCTGGGTGACCAGCGCGGAGATCAGTTCGAGGCCGTTGCGGCCCTTGTTGATGACCCAGACCAGGTCGAACGCGCGCAGCGACTCGATCACCGTCACCACCAGCACGATGATGTTGATGGGCCGCAGGACCGGGAAAATCACCTTGAGGAACGTCCGGCCCTCCGACGCGCCGTCCACGGCGGCGGCCTCCCGCAGCGACGGGTCGACGCCCTTCAGCCCGGCCAGGTAGAGCAGCATGATGTAGCCGACGTGCCGCCAGCCGGCCGCCACCAGCACGGCCCAGATGTTGACGTCCGGGTCGCCGTACCAGTCGACGTCGGTGCCGAGGACGGCGTTGACCAGGCCCTGGTCGCGGGAGTAGAGCAGCTGCCAGACGAAGCCGATCAGCGCCAGGGAGAGCACCACCGGCAGGTATAGCGCGGTCTGGTAGAAGCGGGTGCCGCGCAGCTCCTTGTCGAGCAGGACGGCCAGGAACATGCCGAACGGGGTGGCCACCACGAACAGCGCCGCCAGCCAGAGCAGGTTGTTCTGCACGGCCGGCACGAACGGCGGGTAGTTCTGGACCACGTCGGCGTAGTTGCGGCCGCCGACCCACTCGATCTCGGAGACCGGGCCGATGCCGTCCCAGTCGGTGCCGGAGAGCAGCACGGTGGCGCCCGCCGGCAGCCAGACCAGGCCGACGACGAGCAGCAGCGGTACGGCCACCATGAGCGCGACGACCACGCGGTCGGTGCGGGACAGCACCCGTACGCGCCGGCGGCGACCACCCGTGGAGGTGGTCGCGGCCGGCGGCGGCGCGGCGCGATCCGCTTGGATCAGGGGCTGGTCGGACACGGTGCCCTCACCCTCTCGCCGTCAGTCGGTGAAGATCGACTTCTTCTGGTTCTCGATGCTCGACGTCAGCCCGTCGATGTCCTTCGGGTCCTTGATGAACTGCTGGAGCGCCGGGATGATCACCGTGGAGGCGAAGTCCGGGCGGGTGTCGCGGTCCAGGAACTGGGCGATCTCGGTGGCCGAGCCGACCAGCTCGGCGGCTTTCCTCTGCAGGGCGCTGTAGCCGCTGGTGTCGGCCTCGCTGTTGGCGACCAGCGTGCTCGGGTCGTTCTTGACGGTGATGTCCGCGGCCGCCTTC
This sequence comes from Micromonospora sp. CNZ303, assembly GCF_004345505.1. Classification (NCBI taxonomy): domain Bacteria; kingdom Bacillati; phylum Actinomycetota; class Actinomycetes; order Micromonosporales; family Micromonosporaceae; genus Micromonospora; species Micromonospora sp. CNZ303. The sequence goes on from NZ_SLVT01000022.1 coordinate 18,291, forward strand.
GAACCGACGTACTCCAGCAGCTTCCTGGCGTTGGCTTCCTGCTTCGGCTTGCGGGCCATCATGTAGCCGTCGATGGGCGCGTCCAGGGCCTTGGCGCCGATCGCCGGGTCGATCTCGGGGAAGGTGAAGAAGTCGAGGTCGGCCAGGTCGGCGCCGTCGAACTGCTGGCCGACGAAGAGGCCGAGCAGGTACATGCCGCTCTTTTTCTGCTGCAACGACTGGGCGGCCTCCTGCCAGGTCCGGCCGAGGCTGTCGGGCTGGTGCAGGGGCAGCAGGCCGCGCCAGGTGTCGAAGACCTTCTTCACCTTGTCGGAGGTCCAGGACTCCTTGCCGGCCATCAGGTCGATGTGGAACTGGTAGCCGTTGATCCGCAGGTTGAGGATGTCGAATGTGCCCATCGCCGGCCAGCCGTCCTTGTCGGCGAAGGCGATCGGGGTGAGCCCGTCCTTCTTCATCTCCCCGGCGAGCGCGGTCAGGTCGTCGAGGGTCTTCGGCACCTGGTAGCCGTTCTGCTGCCAGACGGACTTGCGGTAGAAGACGGCCCACGGGTAGTACGACGACGGCACGAAGTACTGCTTGCCGTCGTCGCCGGTCGACGCCTTACGGAACGCGTCGGACATCCCGGAAAGCCTGCCCCAGACGTCGCTGAGGTCGCCGGCGAGGCCCCGGGCGGCGAAGAAGCGCATCCGGTAGCCGGCGAACCACATGAACACGTCGTCCGGCTTGCCCTGGAGATAGTTGTTGATGTTCTCCTGGAACGTGTTGTGGTCGACCGTGTTGACGGCGACCTCGATGCCGGACGAGGTCCGGAAGCCGTCCATGACCTTCGCGGTGACCTCCTTGGGCTTCGGGTCGGACTGGTTGGAGCCCAGCGACACCGTCTTGGCGTCGGAGCCGCCGGAGTCGGAACCGCAGCCGGCGAGCAGGCCCGTACCGAGCAGCGCGGTGGTGCCGGCCGCGCCGGCGAGCAGCGAACGACGGTTGAGGCCGGCCACTGAGGGGGGTACGAGCCGGGCGAGGTACTCGGCTCGGGTGCGGGGACGGGACATGGTGCCTCCTGCGGATGAAGAGGTGCCCGAGGGTCGTCGGTGGAGGTGCCCCGGCAACCGTGAACACACACCCGGATCCATCGCGAATCCACATTGGCGAACACGAATTGCCAGTGGCGCCTCAAGCTACCCGTCCTCCGGACGGTGTCAAGGGGACGGCAATCTCCCGACAACCCGGTCGCGATAAGGCCGTTGATAGGTAAACGTTGTAAAGATGATCGATGTTAGAACGTGTTGACTTGGCCGCCTCTGCCGGGCACGCTCTGCATCCATGCGGCGATGGCAGGGTGACGACATCTGGTTCGGTGCCGACTACAACCCCGAGCAGTGGCCCGAGTCCACCTGGGCCGAGGACGTCGCGCTGATGCGCCGGGCCGGGGTCAACCTGGTGTCGGTGGGGATCTTCTCCTGGGCGCTGCTGGAGCCCGCCCCCGGCGCGTACGAGTTCGGCTGGCTGGACCGGGCGATCGACGTGCTGCACGGCGGCGGGATCTCGGTCGACCTGGCCACCGCCACCGCCAGCCCGCCCCCGTGGCTGGCCCACCGGCACCCGGAGACGCTGCCCCGGCGCGCCGACGGCGCGATCCTCTGGCCGGGCGGCCGGCAGGCGTACTGCCCCAGCTCGCCGGTGTTCCGCGAGCGGTCGCTGGCCCTGGTCGAGGCCCTCGCCACCCGCTACGCCGACCACCCCGCCGTGGTCATGTGGCACGTCTCCAACGAACTGGGCTGCCACAACGTGCACTGCTACTGCGACGTCAGCGCCGAGGCGTTCCGCCGCTGGCTGCGCGAGCGCTATGGCGACCTGGACGGGCTCAACCACGCCTGGGGCACCGCCTTCTGGAGCCAGCGCTACGGCGACTGGGCCGAGATCAACCCGCCGCGCACGGCGCCTACCTTCGCCAATCCCACCCAGCAACTGGACTTCCTGCGCTTCTCCTCCGACGAGCAGCGCGCCCAACTGCGCGCCGAGCGCGAGGTGCTCACGCGCCTGGTCCGCCAGCCGGTCACCACGAACTTCATGATCGGCACCGGCATCAAGTATCTCGACTACCACTCCTGGGCGTCCGACGTGGACGTCGTCGCCAACGACCACTACCTCACGGCCGCCGACCCGCGCGCCCACGTCGGGCTCGCCCTCGCGGCAGACCACACCCGGGGCGTCGCCGGCGGCGACCCGTGGCTACTGATGGAGCACTCCACCAGCGCCGTCAACTGGCAGCCGCGCAACGTCGCCAAGGCACCCGGCCAGTTGCGCCGCAACAGCCTGGCCCACGTGGCGCGCGGCGCGGACGGGGTGCTCTTCTTCCAGTGGCGGGCCTCCCGCGCCGGGGCGGAGAAGTTCCACTCCGCGCTGCTGCCGCACGCCGGCCCGGAGACCAAGGTGTTCCGCGAGGTGTGCCGGCTCGGCGCGGACCTGCGGGCCCTCGCCGAGGTGCGCGGCAGCCGGGTCGACGCCGAGGTGGCGATCCTGTTCGACTACGAGGCGTGGTGGGGCGCCGAACTCGACTCGCACCCCACCGTCGACGTCACGTACGCCGACCGCCTCGGCGCGCTGCACGACGCGCTGTGGCGGGCCGGGATCACCGCCGACGTCGTGCACCCGGCCACCGACCTGTCCCGCTACCGGCTGGTGCTGGCGCCCACCCTCTACCTGGTGCGCGACGCGCACGCCGCGGCGCTGCGCGCGTACGTCGAGGCCGGCGGGACCGCCCTGGTCACGTACTTCAGCGGCATCGTCGACGAGCACGACCACATCCGCCTCGGCGGCTACCCGGGGGCGTTCCGCGAACTGCTGGGCGTCCGCGTCGAGGAGTTCTTCCCGCTGCGGGCGGGGGAGCGGGTGACCCTGGACGACGGCTCGGCCGCCGACGTGTGGACGGAGTGGCTGCATCCCGAGGGCGCGCAGGTGCTCGCCACGTACGCCGACGGGCCCCTGCCGGGCGTGCCGGCGCTGACCCGGCACCCGGTCGGTGCGGGCGCGGCCTGGTACGTCGGCACCCGGCTGGACGCGGCGGCGACGGACCGGCTGGTGGCCCGTCTGGTGGCCGAGTCGGGGGTACGCCCGGCGGCGCGGGTGCCCGCCGAGGTGGAGGTGGTCCGGCGCCGCGCCGGCGACCGCACCTGGCTCTTCGTCATCAACCACACCGACGCCGACGCCCGGCTCGACGCCACCGGCGTGGAACTGCTGACCGGCGCGACCTGCGCCGGTGACCTGGTCGTGCCGGCCGGCGAGGTGGCCGTCATCCGCGAGGCGCCGGCCGCCGCCGCGACCCGCACGTCCGCCGACCCGGCCCGCACGTCCGCCGACCCGGCCCGCACATCCGCTGACCCGGCCCGCACGTCCGGCGGTGCGGCGGCCCGCTCGTCGGCGGCGTGACGGTGCGAAGGAGGTCCTCCGGATGCTGGCCCCACAGCGACAGGCCGCGATCCTCGAGATGATCCGGCAGCGCGGCGGCGTGCGGGTCAGCCAGTTGGTGAGCCGGTTCGGCGTCTCGGACATGACGATCCGGCGCGACCTGGAGGTGCTGGCCGAGCGGGGGCTGGTCGACAAGGTCCACGGCGGCGCGACCCTGGTCGGACCCGGACCCGGCGACGAGCCCGGCTTCGCCGCGAAGTCGCTGCGGCAGCGGGCCGAGAAGCGGGCCATCGCCGAACGGGCCGCCGCTCTGGTCGAGCCCGGCATGGCCGTCGCGCTCTCCGCCGGCACCACGACCGCCGCGCTGGCCACCCTGCTGGCCGACGTACGCGGCCTGACCGTGGTGACCAACTCCATCCCCGTCTCCGAGGCCCTGCACCAGCACCCGGGCGCCGACCAGACGGTCGTGCTGACCGGCGGGATCCGTACCCCGTCGGACGCCCTGACCGGGCCGGTGGCCGAGGCGGCGATCAGTGCGCTCAACGTCGACGTGCTCTTCCTCGGCGTACACGGGATGAGCCCGCGCACCGGATTCACCACGCCGAACCTGCTGGAGGCGGGCACCGACCGGTGCCTGGTCGGCGCGGCCCGGCGCCTGGTGGTGCTGGCCGACCACACCAAGTGGGAGACGATCGGAATGGCCACCATCGCCCCGCTCTCCGAGGCCGACGTGCTCGTCACCGACGCCGGGCTGCCCGAGGAGGCGCGCGACCAGCTCGCCGGCCAGGTGGGCGAGCTGATCGTCGTCGGAATCGACTGACCGGCCCGAGCGCGTGGGTCACGGCACGGCCTTGCGGTTCGCGCGCGCGATGCCGCGCCGGACGAGACCGCGCACACCCGGGAGGGTCATCGCCCGGATGGTCACGTCGCCCATCCACACGTGGAACCGGCTCGGCGGCGCGTACTGGAGCATTCCGCGCCGGGCGAGCGCCTGCCGTTTCGTGGCTTCCGGGCGCAGTCGCGCCTCCCACTCCGTCAGTGCCGCCGGCACGTCGTCGTGCCGTTGCAGGGCGGCGCCGAGCTGGTCCGCGCCGGCGAGCGCGAGGGTCGCCCCGTGTCCGGCGAAGAGCGTGACGCACCAGGCCGCGTCTCCGAGCAGCACGATCCGGCCGGTGCTCCAGCGTGGCATCACCACCTGGCTGATCGCGTCGAAGTAGGCGCCGGCCGGGTCCTTCCCGAGGTGGCGGATCGCGTCGGGGACGCCCCCGCCGAGATCCCCGAACGCCGCGTCGAGCGCCTCCACCGCTCCGCGCCGCAGGTCGGCGGCCGGGTCCGCGCTGCGGTACGTGAAGAACGCCGACGACCGCCGGGGGCCCAGGTTGACGATCGCCGCCGTGCGTCCCGGGCCGATGAACGTGGTGGCTGAGGAGTCCGGCACGCCCGCCACCGGGTGGGCCAGGGGAAAGGCGCCCACGACGTACGGCAGATCGACCTGGAAGCCGGAGCCGAACGCGGCCGTCCGCGTGGCGGAGTGCACCCCGTCGGCGCCGACGAGCAGGTCGGCGTGTTCGGTGGTGCCGTCGCTCAGCACCACCCGTACCCGCTCGGTGTCCTGCTCCAGGGACGTGACGGTGGTGCCGAAGCGGATGTCGGCGCGGTCGCGCACCGCCTCGTACAGCGTCGACTCCAGGTCGCCGCGGAACACCGACACGGCCCGGTCGCCGAGGGTGGCCTCGGCGAGGCTGGACGGCACCGTGAACTTGGGCCGCCCGTCGGCGCGGACGAGCACGGTGGTGAACAGCCCCAGGTCGTACGCGGACAGCGCGGTGAGCAGGCCGAGGCGCTCGGCGGCGTCGTAGCCCGGGCCGATCAGGTTGACCATGTAGCCGCTGCTGCGTCGGGCGGGAGCGCGTTCCACCACGACCGTGCGCCACCCGTCCCGTCCGAGTCGCAGCGCGGCGGCCAGCCCGGCTATGCCCGCTCCCACGATCACCGCACGTTTCATACAGCACTCCCGAGTCAGAATGAGCGTTTGCTCAAACTAGTATGAGCGACTGTTCATACCGGGCGCAACGAGGGGCGGCGTCACCGCCTAGACTCGGGGGCATGCCGCGCGGAGTAGCCATCCCGGAGATTCGGCAACAGCTCTTCGCCGCCGTCGAGCGGCTGATCGTGCGGGACGGACCGAGCCGGCTCACCGGCAGGGCCGTGACGCGCGAGGCCGGCGTCGCCACCGGGCTGCTCTACGCGCACTTCGCGAACTTCGACGACTTCCTGGTCGGGTACTGGATCGACCGGTCCTTCGTGGTCTCCGGCGAGGTGGCCGGCCTCCCGGAGCGGGCCGGGTCCGGCACGGTCGCCGGCAACCTCCACCAGGCCATCCTGGCCACGCCGATGGAGACGCTGCTGGCACTGGCCCGGCTGATGGCCTTCCGGCCCGACCTGGTGACACAGGTCGAGACGGTGTTGGGCGGTGGGACCGCCGGCCTGGAGGTGGTCGAGCGTGCCGTCGCCGGCTACCTGGCCGCCGAGCGGCAACTGGGACGGGTGGCCGTCGGCGCCGACGTGGCGGCGCTGGCCCTGGCGGTGGTCGGCGTGCTGCACCACGTCGCCCTCACGGGCGGCACCGATCCGGCGGCCCCGCTTCGGATCCAGCGGGCAGTGGCCGCACTCACCGGAGACCTTCCCGCCGTCGCCGCCCCGAAGGCGTGATCCGCACCCTGACCGTCCCGCTCCTGCGACGCCCGCGTCGTCCCACGCCGGGCGGCGGCCGGGCTCTCACAGGCACTTCACAGCGCCTCGGCGTAGTGTCCCGACCAGTCAGCGACCGGCTCCAAGGTGGAGTGCGGTGTCTTTGCACGGGAGTTCCGATGGTCTTCAAGAAGATGTTGAGCGCGTTCGGAGTGGGCGGGCCGAGCGTCGACACCGTCCTGACCAACCCGAACACCCGCCCCGGCCTGACCCTCGAAGGCCAGGTCAACCTGCAGGGCGGGGACGCCCCGGCCAACGTCGAGCAGGTCGTCGTCAGCCTGGTCACCCGGGTCGAGATCGAGGGCGGTGACACCGAGTACGCCGGCGTGATGGAGTTCCACCGGCTGCCGGTCAGTGGCGCGTTCCAGCTCGCCCCGAAGCAGCAGCTCTCCCTGCCGTTCCAGCTCCCGGTCCCGTGGGAGACGCCGATCACCGACGTCTACGGCCAGCGGCTGCGCGGCATGACGATGGGGCTGCGCACCGAGCTGGCCATCGCCCGGGCGGTCGACAAGGGCGACCTGGACCAGGTCAACGTGCACCCGCTGCCGGTGCACGAGCGGATCCTGGAGGCGTTCCAGCGGCTCGGCTTCCGGTTCAAGCACGCCGACCTGGAACGCGGCCACATTCGTGGCACGCAGCAGACGCTGCCGTTCTACCAGGAGATCGAGTTCTTCGCCTCGCCCCAGTACGCGAGCACCATCAACGAGGTCGAGCTGACCTTCGTCACCAGCCCGCACGGCGTCGAGGTCATCCTGGAGTGCGACAAGCGCGGCGGGTTCCTGACCCCCGGGCACGACGCCTTCGGCCACTACCGGCTCTCGCACGCCGACGCCGACACGACGGACTGGGTCCAGGTCGTCGACGGCTGGCTGCGGGAGACCACGTCCCGCTACGGCAGCCTGCGCGGCGCCCACGGCTTCGGCGGCCACGGCCACGGCCACGGGCACGGCCGCGGCGTCGGCATGGGCGGCGTCGTCGCCGGTGCCGCGGTGGGAGCCGTCGGGGGCATGATCGTCGGCGACATGATCGGCGACGCCTTCGAGGGCGACGGCGAGGACTTCGGCGGCTTCGAGGAGTAGGACCACACACGACGGTGGCCCCCGGGACCGTAGTCCCGGGGGCCACCGTTGCCGTGGTGCCTCGCCCGGTCAGTGCCGGGCCTTGCGCTCCTCACCACTGCGCCAGTTGCTGCCGGCCTTGGCCAGACCACGGCTACCCAGGTACCCGATGGTCAGCAGCGTGATCATGAACCAGGCGTTGTCGGCCCGGAAGATGTCCACGCCGGCCGAGTTACGGCCGACCAGCTGCGAGGCGGCCAGCACGCCGATCACGGCCGCGATGTAGACCCAGAACTCGGTCGTACGCAGCGACGGCTTGGTCTCCGTGCCGGGTGCCTGCATGGCCTCCCGGTGCCCGTCGTGCATCATCGGCATCGGGCGGGTGGGCGTCTCCTGCATCGCCCGGTCCTGCATGGCCCGGTCCTGCATCGCCCGGTTGGGCGCGTCCTGCGTCGGCCGGTTCATCGGCCTGGTGGAAGCAGCCTGCGTGCTCATCTTGTCCTCCTCAGGATGCGATGAGTCGTACCTGCGTTCCCTCGCCCCGCTACCGCGTGTCGGCCACGGCACGGTTCGCGTGCATGGCGGGGGCACCCGCCGTCTACCCGACCCGACGGCAGCAATAACCCCCACGACCCCCCGGATACTCGCCCTCCCCGGCTCCCCGCATCCCCCACCCCTCCACCCCACCCGCCCCCGCCCTCACCCCGAAGCCCTCGGCGTCGATCATGCAGTTGTGTCAGGGTGCAAAACGCCCGAGTGGTTATCTAAAGGTCACCCAAACTGCATGATCGACGCCGGGTGGGGCGGGGGCGGGGGGGCGGGGCGGTAGGACAGGGCGGGGTACAGGGGGTGGGTTTGTTGGTGGGAGTGGCGGGCACGCAGGTCGGACCGACCACTCCTGTGAGGTGATGGACATGCGTGAGGACGACGTGCGACAGGACGCCGCCCGGCGGGCCGAGGAGCGGATCGCCGGTGGCGTGTACGGCGAGGGTGTTCTCGACGAGGTGACCGTGCCCCCTACCGACGTGCAGCGGGTCATCCAGGACGAGGACCCGGACGACCCGGCGCACGTTCCGGTCGACCCGGAGGTGCTGCGCGACGGCGGACCGACCCGGGGGCAGGGTGCCGTCACCACGACCGGCGGCACCGCCGGCCCGGCCAGCGTGCGCCGGGTGGCCCGTCAGCCGGAGCGGCACCCCGGCAAGGTGGCCCCGACCACCACGGGCGACGCCACCACCGGCGGCCTGAGCACCCCGGCGAGCGGCTCCACCAGCGACCAGTCCGGCACCGCCAGCCAGGTCGGCGACTTCACCCCGGAGTGACCCGCCGACCAGGTCGCAGGGGGCCGGCGGGCGCAACGGGGCCGGCGGGTCAGGCGGGGCGGAGGATGCCCAGGCGTTGGGTGGCGCGGGTGAGAGCGACGTAGAGGTCGCTGCGGCCCCGGGGCGACTCCGCCACGATGCGGTCGGGGTCGACCAGGAGGACCGAGTCGAATTCGAGGCCCTTGGCCTGGCCGACGGTGAGCACCACCACGCGGCTCTCCAGCTCCGGGTCCTCGCCGATGGCCGCCTCGGGCAGGGCGGCGGTGAGCGCGGCGCCCAGCTCGTCGACCCGACCGGCCGGCACGATCACCCCGAGCCGGCCGTCGTCCAGGCCGGCGGCCTCCCGGGTGGTGGCGGCGACCAGCTCCGCCGCCAGCCGCTCCGGTGCCACCGCGTGGTCCCACGGCGGGACACCGCTGGAGCGTACGGAGCGGGGTGGGCGCAGTGCCGGGTCGATCTCGGTGAGGACGTCGGCGGCGACCGCCATGATCTCGGCCGGGGTGCGGTAGCTGACGGTCAGCTCCTCCAGCCGCCAGCGCTGCGCCACGTACGGCTCCAGCGCGTCGGCCCAGGACGGGGTGCCGGACAGCGCGCCGGTCTGCGCCACGTCGCCGACGATGGTCATGGAGCGGCTCGGGCAGCGGCGCATCAGCAGCCGCCATGCCATGGGCGAGAGCTCCTGTGCCTCGTCGACGATCACGTGCCCGAACGCCCAGCCCCGGTCGGCCGCGGCCCGCTGGGCGGTGGTGAGCCGGTCCGCCTCCTCCTGCCGCTCCAGCAGCCGGTCGGCGTCGATCAGGTCGGTGACGCCGAGGATCTCACCGCCGTCGGCCTCGTCCTCCACGTCGATGGAGCGCGAGCCCCGGGCAATCTCCAGCACGCCCTCGGCGTACTCCCGTTGCAGGGCCCGGATCCGCTCCCGGCGGGCGGCGGCGGCGCGCTCGTCCTCGCCGAGCAGCTCGGCCGCCTCGTCCAGCAGCGGGACGTCGGCCGGCGTCCAGCCGCCCGGCTCGCGGTGCAGCATGGCCCGCTCGGCCTCGGTGAGCATGGGCGCGGCGACGGCGATCCGGTCGGGGGAGGCGTACAGGTCGGCGAGCAGGCGCTGCGGGGTGAGCACCGGCCAGAGCTGGTCCAGTACGGCCCGCACCTCGGGCTCCTCGCGCAGCTCGCGGCGGATCTCCGCCACGTCGGCCTCGTCGAGCAGGTTCTCCCCGCCCAGCGGGTCCGCGCCGATGCGCTCGGCGACCTGGGCCGCGAGGGCGTGGACGATCTCGACGTCGAAGAGCGCCCGGGCCAGGTTGTGCGGCCGCTCGGAGCGGCGGGCCCGGTCCCGGGCGGCGCGGACGGTCTCCGGGTCGAGCAGCAGCACCTCCTGCTGCGGCAGCTCGATCTCCAGCGGCTCGTCGGGCACCCACTGCCGGTCCCGTACGGCGGCGGCCAGCACCTCGACCAGCACGGCGCGGCCCTTGAGCGCGGCGGTCTCGGCGGGCTCGGCGCGGCGGGCGCTGACCCCCGGGAAGAGGTCGCCCTGCGTCCGCAGGAGCACGCCCGTCTCGGCCAGCGCCGGGAGCACCTGGGAGATGTAGCGCAGGAACGTGGCGTTCGGGCCGACCATGAGCACGCCCCGGGTGGAGAGCTGCTCGCGGTGGGTGTAGAGCAGGTACGCCGCGCGGTGCAGCGCGACGGCGGTCTTGCCGGTGCCGGGGCCACCCTGCACGACCAGTACGCCCGGCAGGTCGGCGCGGATGATCCGGTCCTGCTCGGCCTGGATGGTCTCGACGATGTCGCGCATCCGGCCGGTGCGCCCGGCGTTGAGCGCGGCGAGCAGCGACGCCTCGCCGGTCAGCTCCTCGTGCGCGGTGGGGGAGGCGGTGTCCAGGTCCAGCACCTCGTCGTTGAGGGCGATCACCTTGCGTTCCCGGGTGCGCAGGTGCCGGCGGCGGCGCACTCCCTGGGAGTTGGCCGCGGTGGCGAGGTAGAAGGCGCGGGCCGCCGGGGCACGCCAGTCCATCAGCAGCGGGTCGTAGTCGCCGCCGGTGTCGAAGATGCCGATCCGGCCGATGTAGTGCGGGCCGCCGTCGTCGGTGTCGAGCCGGCCGAAGCAGAGGCCGCTCTCCACGGCGGAGAGCTGCTCGACCTGGTCGGCGTACATCCGCACCGCGCTGTCGCGCTGGGAGCGGGCCTGGAGGGTGCCACCGGTCGCCCGCAGCTCCTCGGTCAACCGTTGGGACGCCTGCTCGCGCAGCTCGTCCAGCCGGCGGTAGAGCATCGAGACGTATTCCTGTTCGCGGCCGATTTCGTCATCGGACTGCAATTCGGCGGAATCGGCGGAATGCCTTGACAAGCCGTCTCCCATTTGGTTAGCATCTCTCTCGGAACGGCTTTTGATGGCCGTTCTTTTTTGTTGCCTGAACTGAGAAAGATACCGTGCGCCGGCCGTCGCGACCAAGCGCGCCGGGCCACGCCACAGGCCGCCCCGCACAGACAGCGGGGGCCCGCCGCGTGGCGGGCCCCCGGACTGCCGGTCCTCAGCCCCTGGCGACCTCGTAGAGCCGCTCCGGCGTCACCGCTCCGGCGATGAGCCGGCCGTCGTCGGTGAGCAGCGCGCTGAACAGCTTCCCGGTCAGCAGCCGGCCGCTGCCCCAGTCGCCGCTGACCTTCGGCAGCCTGCCGAGCAGCGCCGCCGGGTCGCCGGTCGCCCCGTCCCCGGCGGGGGCGGTCCTGGCCCGGTCGGCGGGCGCGCCGGCGCCGTCGAGCCGCGCGACCACCACCGTGGCCCAGCTCTCGCCGACGGTACGCACGTCCGGCCGCTCGCCGTGCGCCGGGCGCTTCCCGGGCGCGTCGGCGGGCTGCTGCCGCCCGGCGGTCTCCTCGGTCACCTTCACCCCGGGCGGCGGGTTGAAGGTGAACTGCTCGGCGTCCGGCCGGGCGTACGACACCTGGGTGAAGGCCATCTCGAACGCCGGCTTGTCGCTGCCGTCGGCGAAGACCTCGAAGCGCAGCGGCACGTGCTGGCGCGCATCGATGGCGATGCGCACCTGGTGCACCAGCGAGGCGGCGTCGCGCGGGGCGAGCACCAGCTCGTACGCGTCCCGGCCGGCGACCGTGGCGGACCGGCCGACGCTCACCTCGGTGCTCGGGCTGATCGCCGCCAGGGCCCGGTCGGCCGCCTCTCCGGGGGTGACCGGCAACTCCCGGCTCTCGGCCCCGGCGGCGCCCTCCGGCAGCGTGCGGTGGGTGGCGGTGTTGGACCGGCTGTTCCAGGCCCACACGTCGCGGCCGTTGCGGATGACGTCCCGCTCGCCGAGCGTGTCCACGAGGGCGATGCGCTGCCGGTCGGGCCCGGAGTGCCAGACCCGCAGCGTGTGCGTGCCGGTCAGCAGGCCGGCCGGGCCGTCGCCGGCGACCAGGCCGGCCAGCGGCGGCAGGCCCAGGTCGGCGCGCTGGACGACCGTGCCGGAGAGCCCCTCCAGCCGGGAGGTCTGCAGGTCGACCAGGAGTTGGGCGGCGGTACGCGGCGGCAGGCTCGGCTCGGCCTGGGCGGCGAACGTGCCGAGCGCGGCGCCGCCGCCGATGACGGTCACGACGGCGGTCACCGGGACCAGCCAGCGCAGGACGGGACGGCTCTTCAGGACGGACATGTGACACCTCCTGCCGACATCCTGCCTCCCCGACGCTGTGAGGGCGCTGAGGACGACCGTACGACCGCCCGCGCGGGTGGCACCCTTGACCCCGTGCGGTTGCTGGTGGTGGAGGACGAGTCGCGGCTGGCGTCCGCCCTGCAACGGGGTCTGCAGGCCGAGGGGTTCGCGGTGGACGTGGCGGCGACCGGCCCGGCGGGGCTCGACGCGGCCCGGCACGGCGGGTACGACGCGATGATCCTCGACGTGATGCTGCCCGGCCTCTCCGGCTACGAGCTGGTGCGCCGGCTGCGCGCCGAGGAGCACTGGCTCCCGGTGCTCATGCTCTCGGCGAAGGACGGCGAGTACGACCAGGCCGACGGGCTGGACTGTGGGGCCGACGACTACCTCACCAAGCCCTTCTCGTACGTCGTGCTGCTGGCCCGGCTGCGGGCCCTGTTGCGTCGCGGCGCCCCCGAACGCCCCACGGTCCTCGCGGTCGGCGACCTGCGGCTCGATCCGGCCCGGCGGCGGGTGACCCGGGCCGACGCCGAGGTCGCGCTGACCAGCCGCGAGTTCGCGCTGCTCGACTACCTCATGCGCCGCCCCGGCGAGGTGGTCTCCAAGACGGAGCTGCTCGACCACGTCTGGGACGCCAGCGTCGAGACGGCGCCCAACGCCGTCGAGGTCTACGTCGGGTACCTGCGGCGCAAGATCGGCCGGGAGCGCCTGGAGACGGTCCGGGGCGCCGGCTACCGGCTCGCCCCGTGAAGAGCGAAGGAAGGGCACCTTCCTATCGCGTACGCGATAGGAAGGTGCCCTTCCTCACCGGGGTGCGCGGCGCGCTCGGGCTGCGCGGGCGGCTCATGGCGGTCGGGGTGCTCGGGGTGTCGGGGGGACTGGCCGTCGGCGGGCTCGTCCTGCTCGCCGTGCTCGGCTGGGCCCTGCAACGCGCCGTGGACACCGAGGCGTTCCAGACCGCCGACGCGGTCGCGCTGCTCGCCGCCGAGGAGGTCCTGCCCGATCCGCTGCCGGTGGCCGGTGGACAGGTCCGGGTGCAGGTGATCGACGCCGAGGGCCGGGTCCGGGCCGCCTCGATCGACGCCGACCGGCTGGTGCCGATGGTGTCGCCGGAACGGATCGACATTGGCGCGCGGCAGCGGCTGACGGTGTCGGGGGAGCGGGTCGGCCTGGCCGGGCCGGTGCGGGTGGTCACCGTACCGGCGGGCACCGCCGCCGACCCGCGCACCGTCCTGGTGGCCCGGTCGCTGGCGGACGTACGGCACAGCGCGCACGTCGTACGGACCATCCTGCTGGTGAGCTTCCCGCTGCTGGTGGCGGTGCTGGCCGCCGTGGCCTGGCGGGTGGTCGGCGCGACCCTGCGCCCCGTGGAGGCGCTGCGCCGGGGCGCCGAGGAGATCACCGGGCGGGACGGGGGCGGGCGGCTGCCCGTACCGGCGTCGCAGGACGAGATCCACCGGCTGGCGGTGACGCTCAACGGGATGCTGGGCCGGCTGGAGTCCGCCCGGGACCGGCAGCGGGCGTTCGTCGCCGACGCCGCCCACGAGCTGCGCAGCCCGCTGACGAACATCCGTACCGAGTTGGAGGTCGCCCGGCGGCTCGCCGACCGGACGGACTGGACGGCGGTGTCGGCGAACCTGCTCGCCGACACCGAACGGCTCGGCCGGCTCGTCGACGACCTGCTGCTGCTGGCCCGGCTCGACGAGCGGCCGACGGCGCGGGCCACCGGGCCGGTCGAGGTGGGGACCCTGCTGGCGGCGGTGGCCGCCCGGTACCCGTCGCCGCCGGTGCGCCTCGACGCGCCGGCGACGCCGCTGTGGACCGAGGGTGACCCCGACGAGCTGCGTCGGATCCTCACCAACCTGGTCGACAACGCGGTCCGGCACGCCCACGGCGAGGTGGTGCTGACCGCCGGTCCGGGCGCCGACGAGGCGGGCGGCTCTGGTGGGACGGCCGGTCGGGGAGCGGCGGCCGGCGGGACGGCCGCCCGGGGAGCGCAGGCCGGCGGGACGGCCGGTCGGGGAGCGGTGGACGGCGGGGGAGCGGGCGGCAGCGGCAGCGGCGACGGGGCGTACCACCTGGTGACGGTGACCGACGACGGGCCGGGGATCCCGGTTGCGGACCGGGAGCGGGTCTTCGGCCGGTTCACCCGGCTCGACGACGCCCGCGCCCGCGACGACGGCGGCGCCGGCCTCGGGCTGGCCATCGTGCGCGAGCTGGTCCGCCGGGCCGGTGGCGGCATCGTCCTGACCGACGCCCACCCCGGCCGCGACGACAGGCCGGGGCTGCGGGTACGGCTGCTGCTGCCGGCCCTGCCCGACCCGGAGCGGCCCTGACGGACCGGGCCACGCCGGGCGGTGACCCGGACGGACCGCCCGGCGCAGCCGCGACCGGTGCCACGCCCCCCGGACCCGCGACGGGCCGCCAGCCGTCGACGGCCCGTCAGTCGCTGATGGCCCGTCAGCCGCGGCGGGCCGTCAGTCGCGGCGGGCCGTCAGCCGCGGCGGGTGCAGACCTGCTGGGCGCGGGCGATCGTGTCGGTCGACCACACGACCGCGACGGTGAAGCAGTAGTCGGTGCTGCGGTTCAGTCCGTAGACGACGAAGGCGGTGGTGCCGGCGGGCAGGTTGGCGAAGGCCGTCTGCGCCTGGCCGACCCGGCCACCCGAGATGACCACCGGGCCCTCCCCGCCGGCCGGGTACGTCCAGCGCAGGGCCACGTTGTCGCGGTTGTCCCGCAGCGTCACCGAACCCGGCGGGCTGCCGGGGGAGGCGACGGCCCCGGCGGTGGGGCCGGCGGCGGGCGGGGTGCCCGTGCCGGCCGGGTCCCCGGCCCCCGTGGAGGCCGGCGCGCCGGTCGCGGCCGGAGGCGCCGGGTCGGGGTCACCGTCGACCCCGGCCACCCCGGCGATCACCGCGGCCGTGCCCAGCAGCACCACCAGGACGCCGCCTACGGCCAGCGGCAGCAGCCGGTTGGCGCGCCGGGACGGGGCGCGGTGCACCGGCACCGGCAGCAGCCGCGACGGCTGGTAGGGCTCCTCAGGCGTGCCGGGCTGGCGGACCCGGTGCACCCCCTCGGCCTCCTCGGTTGCGCCGCCGGCCAGGGGGACGACCGCCGGCGGTACGGCGCTGTCGGCCGGCCCGTCCCCGGCGTCGGCCTCCGGGGGCCACCAGCCGGGCGGCGGGTCCTCCGTCGGCTGCCGGGGCGTCGGCACCACGTGCGGCGGCCCGGCGTACGGGTCCGGCTCCGCCGGGCGGTAGCCCGCCTGCGAGGGGTGCTGTGCCGTCACCGGCCCGTCGCCCGGAGGCGGGGTACGCGCGGACGGCACGATCGGACCGTCCCGGTCGACGGGCGCGGTGTCTGCGCAGACGTGGTCCGGATTGGCCGCTGCCCTGGCCAGCCCCGCCACCTGCGTGGCCAGCGGGTCGTCCGCCGGCAGGTGCTGTCGGCACAGCTCCCGGGCCAGCGCCAGGTTGTCGTGCGCCTCGGCGAACTGCCCGCAGTCGCGCCGCATCGCCCCGAGCCGGGCCAGCATCTTGATGCCGCTGGGGTGGCCGTCGCCGTAGACCTCGCGGTGCAGCTCCCAGGCGTCCAGCAGCCGGTCGCGGGCCACCTGGCACTGGCCGCGCGCGTACTCCACGGTGGCCAGGTCGGCGTGGGCGGCGAGCACCCGCAGCGACTCGGGGCCGTCGAGCGCGGTCAGCTCGATGATCACTTCCTGGTAGAGCCGGGCGGCGCGGGACCAGCTGCCGACCCGGTGCAGCACCGCCGCGAGGGTGGCCGCGGCGGCCACTGTGCGCTGGTCGGAGCGCCCGTGCAGCCGGGTCGCGGCCGCGTACGCGAAGGCGGCCCAGCCCCGGGCCGAGTGCGGCTCGCCGAGGGCGACCAGCACGCGGGCCTGGAGGCTGGCGGCCTCGGCCAGCTCGGGTGTGGCGTTGGCCGGACGCGGGTCGGCGTCGGTCAGCGCGTCGGCGAGCAGCCGTTGGGCACCGGCGAGGTCGCCGGAGGACACCAGGTGGTGCGCCTGGTCAGTCAGTTCACCGAAGCCGGAAGGCACGCCCCATCGTGCTCATCCGACGACGGTAAGTACAAGACCCGAGTGGGAGTGTATTGGTCAAGAACCGGTCAGGTGTGCGGCGAGCGTCTCGCTGATCCGGCGCAACTGGTCCACCTGGGCCGGGCTCAACGCGTCGAACAGGTGCCGGCGTACCCCCTCGACGTGGCCGGGCGCGGCGGCGGCGAGGGTGGCGAATCCCTCGTCGGTGAGGACGGCGATCTGCCCGCGTCGGTCGGTGGGGCACTCCTCGCGGCGGACCCAGCCGGCCGCCTCCAGCCGGGCCACGGCGTGCGAGAGCCGGCTGCGCGAGGAGCCGCTGGCCTCGGCGAGGTCGCTCATCCGCAGCCGCCGCTGCGGCGCCTCGGAGAGCCGGACCAGGATCTCGTAGTAGGCGTGCGGCATCCCGGCGTCGCGTTGCAGCTCCCGGTCCAGCGCCTCCATCAGCGCCCGGGAGGCGGTCAGGTACGCACGCCAGGTGCGCTGCTCGTCGGGGTCCAGCCAGCGGGTCATGACGCCCATCATACGCCAAATAGTTGAACGTTCAACAAAACCGCGCTAGCGTCGGTGGCATGGGAATCCACCGCCTCAACCACGCCGTGCTCTACGTCAGTGACCTCGCCCGCAGCGTCGCCTTCTACCGCGACGTGCTGGGCTTCCGGCCGATCCCGATGACGCCGGACGGCTTCCGGGGCGCCGCCTTCCTCCAGGCGCCCGGCTCCACCAACGACCACGACCTCGGCCTGTTCGAGGTCGGCGCGGGCACCGGCCCCTCCACCGCCGGCCGCGGCACCGTCGGGCTCTACCACCTGGCCTGGGAGGTCGACACCCTCGACGAGCTGGAGGTGACCGCCCAACGGCTCGCCGCCGCCGGCGCCCTGGGCGGCGCGTCCGACCACGGCACCACCAAGAGCCTCTACGGCCAGGACCCGGACGGGCTGGAGTTCGAGATCGTCTGGCTGGTGCCCGCCGACCGGCTCGACGCCGCCGCCCTGGCCGCCCGCAAGCGGATCGGCCGGCTCGACCTGGACGCCGAGCGGCGGCGCTACGGCGGCCAGACCCGTGGCGGCGTGGGCGTCTCCGTCCCGGCCTGACCCCGAGCGGGATCCGACGGCGTCCCGTCCTGACCGGCCCGGGGACACCGACGCCGCCCCGACCGCGCGCCGCGCCGGCCGGCCCGGATGGGGGAGCTGTGCCCGGCCCGGGACGGGCGTGCGGTAGAACGGCAGCATGCCGACCGACGCCGTCCTGCGCGAGCTGCTCGTCCGACACCTGGAGACCTGGCTGCCGGGGGCGCTGCACCGCGCCCGGCGGGCCACCCTGGCCCTGGCGTACGCCGGCGGCGACGCCGGCTCCGCGGAGGACGCGCTGCGGGTGGTCGCCCGGCACGCCGATCGGCTGCGGGGTCGCCAGCTCACCGTGCTGGTGCTCGCCGACGGCACCGAGGAGCTGCCGGCCCGGCTCGGCGCCGTGGAGGCGGAGCTGCCGGCGGGCGTCGCCGTGCACCTCGTGCCCGGCGGACCGGCCCGGCTGCCGGTGGCGGTCAAGGCGGCCGGCGCGGCCGGCGCGCCCCTGCTGTCCGTCGTGGACGACGCCGCCGCCGATCCCGCCGTGCTGACCGCCGCGGCGATCGGCAAGCCGGCGGACGTGCTGCTCGCCACCGCCGTCGGCACCCCCGCACGCGCCGCCCTCGCCGACGCCGGGTTCCCGCTGACGACCGAGGTGGAGCTGGTGCCCGCCGACGGGGGCCCGGCGCGGCTGCTCGCCTTCGCGACGGGATCGGACAAGAGCCTGGAGGCGTTCAAGGAGGCGCTCTGGGCGGTCGGCGGTGCCGCCGACGTGCGCTACCGCGACCCGGCGGGGCCGCTGCTCGACGTCGTCGCGACCCCGGAGCCCGGCCCGCTGCGCCGCGAGCTGCTGACGGAGCTGGCGCGCTCCGGCCCGCGTACGGTCACCGAGCTGCGCCGGCACGCCCTCACGGCGACCGTCTACCGGTCGTCCGACGCCGTCCGGGCGCTGACCGGCCTGCTCGACGCGGGGGAGGCGACCCGCGACCCGGAGCACGGCCGGCTCGGCGGGGACGTGGTCGTCTCGGCGCGCGGGGACGGGCCAACGTCCTGACGCGAACGTCGAGCGGGGTGCCGGTGGATCACCGGCACCCCGCTCGACCTCGGGACCTCACGCCCGGGACTTGTCCTGCTTCCAGGACAGCGGACCCGGCAGGTCGACCCGGTGCGCCTTGGCCCGCGAGTTCCAGGACCAGCGACCGATCTTGATGCTCCAGGAGGAGAAGCCGTTCTCGGTGAAGTTCAGGATGATCGGACCGTACTTCTTGCGCTTGCGGAACATCAGACCCATCGTCGGACTCCCTTCGATTCCCTTCCCTGCCCTGTCGAACCCGAACATGCCCGGATCGCCGAATCGTGAAACCCACGCCCGTCCGCTCTGGACGGTGCTGCGGGGCGGTGACGAATCCCGTGCGTCCGAGGGGGCGAGCCCCACCCGCCGGCATAGGGGTTCGGGGCGGTTTCGGCCGACGTCGATCCCGTCTCCGATAGGGGCATTGACCGGGGCCCCGGCCCCCGGCAGCATGGGGCGATGACGCAGCGGGACGATCTTCTCCACGCGGCTCGCCTGCCCGTCGACGCAGGGCTGCCCCGCACCTCCGGCGCCCACCCGACCCCGCAGCCGGCGTGACCACCGTGGAGTGGTCCCGGCAGGGCGATGCCGACCTGCTGCCGGTGGACCGCGACCTGTTCCGGACGCTGCTGCGCCGGCAGGCCGCCACCGTCACCGTCGTCACCGCCGTCGCCCCGGGCGCCGCGCCGGCCCACCCGGACGCCTCCGGCGGGCCCGTGCGGGCCGGCTTCACCGCCACGTCGTTCACGTCGGTCTCGCTGGACCCGCCGCTGGTCTCGTTCTGCCTCGGGACCGCCTCGTCGACCTGGCCGGTCTTCGCCCGGGCCGAGCACGTCGCCGTGCACCTGCTCGGCGCCCACCAGCGGGAGGCCGCCCGGGTCTTCGCCACCGGCGGGATCGACCGGTTCGCCACCTATCCGCACTGGACGCCGGGACCGTTCGACGTGCCGCTGCTGACCGGAGCGCTGGCCCGGCTGCTGTGCCGGGTCGTGCACCGGGTGCCGGTCGGCGACCACACCCTCTTCGTGGTCGAGCCGCTCGCGCTCGGCGGCGGCGAGGACGGGGATCCGCTGGTCCACCACCGGGGCGGCTACACCACGACGGGCCCGCCGCCGGGGCCCTGACGGGCCGGGCCCACCCCACGGCGCCTCCGCCGGCGACGCACCACTCCGCCGGTGCCCGGCCACGTCGCCGGTGGCCGGGGGCGGCGTTCAGGCGGGGGCGCGGTCGATGACGAGCACGCGGGTCACGCTGCCGTCGTCCTCGGCGATGTCGCGTTCGTGGACGAAGCCGATCCGGGCCAGCAGCGACAGCGAGGCGTGGTTGGCGTCGGCGACCGTCGCGTACACGCGGGGCAGGCCGAGGGTGTCGAAGCCGTAGCGGGCCAGGGCCCGGGCCAGCTCCGTGCCGAGGCCGGCGCCCCAGGCCGGCTTCGCCAGCGCGTAGATGATCTCGTGACCGTCGACCTGGTCCGTCCGCTTGATCTCGGCGTGCCCGACGTAGCGACCGTCCCGGCGCACCGCCCAGACGTCGAAGAGGTCCTCCGCGTAGACCTTCGTGAAGATCCGCCCGAAGAGGGCGCCGGCCGCCTCGGCGCTCAGCGGGCCGTCGCCCATGAACCGGCCCACCTCCGGGTCGGCGAGCAGGGACACGGCGTCCTCGGCGTCGTCCGGCCGGTAGGGCTCCAGCAGCAGGCGGTCGGTGTGCAGGACGGGGGTGGGCATCAGCGCGGCTCCCAGGCGTCGGGCAAAGCCGTCAACCTACGGACGTGGGCGGGCAGCCGGCCACTGATTATCTCCGCGAGGCTCACCTCGTCGACCACCCGTCGCACGGCGGCCCGTACCGCGACCCAGAGCCCGGGCAGGTTCTCCGCCGCGCCCTCGTAGCTTGTCTCCTCCGGGCGCAGCCCGCGCACCCCGGCCAGCGGCCCCTCCACGGCGCGCAGCACCGCGCCGACGGTCACCTCGCGCGGCGGCCGGGCCAACGTGTAGCCGCCCTCGGCGCCGCGCTGCGCCCGGACGATGCCGGCCCGCCGCAGGTCGGCCAGGACGGCCTCCAGGAACTTGCGCGGCATGTCCTGCTCCGTGGCGATGGCCTGGGTGGACAGCAGCCGAGGGTACGCGGTGGCGAGGCTCAGTGCCGCCCGTACCGCGTAGTCGCCGCGCGCGGAGATCTGCACCCCGACATCATGCCCCGCGCGGCCGGCCGGTCGCGTCGGCGGGCGGGCGGGGACGGACCACCGGCCCGGGTACCGGCTGCTCGCGGGCCGCGCGGAACGCGCCCGGGCTCACCCCGACCTCCCGGGTGAAGAACCGGCCGAAGTTCGTCGGCTCGGAGAAGCCCAGCCGTCGGCCGATGCGGGCGATCGGCTCGTCCGTGGCGGCCAGCAGCCGGCTCGCCTGGAGGGCCACCCGCTCGTCGACCACCTGCTTGGCGCTGCGGCCGGTCACCGCCAGGCAGGCCCGGGTGAGCGTACGCACCGAGCAGCCCAGCCGGGCGGCGTAGTCCTCGACCCGGCGGGTGTGCTGGTAGCCGCGTTCGACCTCGCGGCACAGCCGATGGAAGGTGACGGCCTCCGCCCGGGTCGCCGGGTGGGCGCGTTCGGGCAGCATCGACAGCCGCAGCAGCAGCACGGCGAGCTGGTGGCGGAGCAGTCCGCGCGCGACGGCCAACCCCCGGTGCCGCTGGCAGTCCACCGCCAACTGGCTCACCTCGTTGATCACCGCGTCCTCGTCCTCGCCGGCGAGCTGGAGCCAGGCCGGGACGGCGTCCGGGTCGACGTCGAGCCCGCGCAGCGCCGCCGGATCCCAGCGCACCACCGTCGCGTCGAGCTGGGGGCCGGCACAGCGCAGCACCTGGCCGGCGCGCACCCGCAGCAGCGTGCCGGGGCGGCAGGGCAGGGCGCGGAAGTCCAGTTCGGCCGTGCCGTGTCCGCCCGTGGTCAGCACGAGCAGGTGCTTCTCCAGCAGCACCGGACGACGCCAGCGCGGCTCGGGGGCGAGGTCACCGAGGCCGACCGTGTCGATCTCGGCGGGGGCGGTCGCCGGGTTGCCGGGCGGAGCGGGGGAGAGCTGACCGGAAGAGACCATCGCCTGCGACGGTAGCCCGGGGCGACGGTCGACGCATCCCGGGAAGGCCGCCCAGGCCAGCGGCCGGCCGGTCGCACCGTGGCTCCGGTCCGCCGGCCGGGCGGTCCGCCGGGCCGCGCGGACGCCCGGCGGGGGTTGTCGAGGTCGTCGGGGGCGGGCTACGTTACCGAACGGTAGCGCCGTCCGGTGGAGGCACGGCCGGAGCCGGTCCGCGCCGGCCGGGCCGCCCCGCCCCGGCGGCCCCGGCCGACTCGCGATGGGATGGGCATGACGGATCTGTTCTCGGTCGAAGGCAAGACGGTCCTGGTCACCGGCGGCTCGCGGGGGATCGGCCTGATGATCGCCCAGGGCTTCGTCCGGGCCGGCGCACACGTGGTCATCTCGTCCCGCAAGGCGGACGTCTGCGAGGCCGTGGCCAAGGAACTCTCCGCCGAGGGGCGCTGCGAGGCCATCCCCGCCGACCTCGGTGACGACGCCGGCGCCGAGGGCCTGGCCGCCGCCGTCCGGGAGCGGTTCGACCGGCTCGACGTGCTGGTCAACAACGCGGGCGCGACGTGGGGCGCGCCACTGGAGTCGTACCCGGAGAGCGCGTTCGACAAGCTCTGGGCCGTCAACGTCAAGGCCGTCTTCCGGCTCACCACCGCGCTGCTGCCCGCGCTGCGCGCGTCGGCCAGCGCCGACGACCCGGCCCGCGTGATCAACATCGGCTCCATCGACGGCATCCGGGTGCCGATGATGGAGGTGTACGCGTACTCGGCGACCAAGGCCGCCGTGCACATGCTCACCCGCAGCCTGGCCCACCAGCTCGCCGGCGAGCAGATCACCGTCAACGCAATCGCGCCGGGGCCGTTCGAGAGCAAGATGATGGCGTTCGCGCTGGACGATCCCGCGTCCCGGGCCGCCATCGAGGGGCAGGTGCCGCTGGGTCGGATCGGTCGGCCGGAGGACATGGCCGGCACCGCGATCTACCTGTCGTCCCGCGCCGGCGCGTACCTCACGGGTGCGGTGATCCCGGTCGACGGCGGCATCACCACCCACGGCTGAGCTCGGCGAAGGGCGGGAGACGGTGCGCGTACCCCCTGGTGGGCCGGAGCCGCGCGGACTCGGCAGATCCGCGCGGCCCCGGACGGCCGGTGTGGCCGGTGGTTCAGCGGCCGGCGAGCAGCCGGGTCACCGCGGTGTCGACGTCCAGGTGCTCGGCCTCGCGGCCGCGCGGGACGACGACGTAGGTCCGCCGCAGGAAGCGCACCAGGACGCTGCGCGGCACCTCGAACAGGGCGTTGCCGTCGGGCGACGACAGCGCCAGCGCGACGAAGTCCCCACGCGGGGTGGCCCAGGGCCAGACCCGCACGTCGCCGATGCCGGCCGGCTCGTCGAGGCCCGTGACCAGCAGCTCCCGGGCGAACGACCAGCTGACCGCCTCGCCGCCGGCGGATTCCGCGTGGAACAGGACATGGACCGCATACGGATCAGCAGGGTCGTAACGCAGACTGGCACGCACCGGCAAGGCGGTGGCGTCAGGTGCGACGAGCCTTAGCGACGTCTCGACCTCTACGGTCGTCGGTCGGATGACACTCATGGACGATCTCCCCCCGGCACCGCTGCGGAACGCGCGTGTCCCGCTTTTCCCATACTCAGGTGCTACTCCTGGCTACGCTCCGCCATACGCTGACTTCACCCAGTGGTGGGAAGGGGGTCGGAAAGGCCGCGTGAATGTGAATATTCATGTAGGATTTCCGGTTCTGCCCAGTGCGTGATCCCGCCCGGCATCGGGTGGTTCAGTCGTCGACTTACTCCGGTAACGTCCAGTCGGCCGTTGCAGTGACGGGCGCGAGCCACACTGGGGGAGGAAATGGTTACGAAACGATCCTCAGTGGATCCGATGGCAGTGCCGGGCCCGCCGAACGTCGCGGCCCGAGCAGCCGAAAGGCGGGGGTACGGGGTGCCGACGGAGCAGCACGACCGACCCGGTCGGCCGACGACCGAGCGGGATGGCGCAGGCGGCACGACGCTGACCGAGCGGCGGCAGCGACCCCGCTGGCGGCAGCGGCTGAGCACCACCCTCGACCTGATCCGGGCCAACCCGACCGGACGGGTCGCCCTCAAGATCTTCATTGCCATCGCCGGCGCCCTCGTCGTCACGATCGGCATCGCCCTCATCCCGCTGCCCGGGCCGGGCTGGCTGCTGGTCATCGCCGGCCTCGGCGTCTGGGCCGTCGAGTTCCACTGGGCCCGCCGGCTGCTCGGCTTCACCCGTCGCCACGTGCACAACTGGACCCAGTGGGTGAAGGACCGCTCACTGGCCGTACGCTTCGTGCTCGGCTCCGTCGGCCTGATCTTCGTCGGCTCGGTGGTCTGGCTCTCGCTGAAGTACAGCTTCGGCATCGACGTGGTCGCCGAGGCGCTGCACTACCTGGCGACGCACTGACCCGGACCGACCCGGCGCTCCGCCGGGTCGACCGACCGCGGCGCGGCGCGCGGACCCCGGATTTCCGGTCCGGTCCCTCGATCAGGTAGAGTTAGCGGCGCTGAGGGCGATTAGCTCAGCGGGAGAGCGCTTCGTTCACACCGAAGAGGTCACTGGTTCGATCCCAGTATCGCCCACCGTAAATATTTGCAGGTAGCGAGCCCGTCGCCGGAACCACCGGTAACGGGCTTTCGCGTTGTTGTTCCTTAAATTGGGAGCAGATTGGGAGCAGCACCAACCGGCTCGCGACCCTAACCTCGGGAAACGCGGCACTCCTCCACGGCCCAGTAACATGCTCGTCGATCCCCGCCAACGGCGTCGCGGCGGCGTACCCGGTCGACCACGGTTGTCGTTGTCCAACCGGTCGCCCACCGTCTCCTCCGACGGCTGGCCCTGGTCGGGTTGGGCGATGATCAGGCATCGTGGGCGGGTGAGTCACACCGCGACGGTGAGCCGGCCCCCGGCTGCGGGTGGAGCTTGTTCCATGGCCGCTGTGGGGCCGCAACCTGCGAGACGTGCTGCCACGGTTGGAGTGGCAGCGACTGCAACGCCGGGCGCTTGACCAAGTCGGCGAGCCCTGCGGGCTGCATGTGCCCGGCGGTCGGAACCTGATCTGCCACGAGCAGTGGACCTACGACAACGCCACCCGCACCCAGACTCTCATCGGCGTCGAGATCCACTGCCGAGGCTGTGACCTCGTCACGCACCTCGGCCGCGCCGGCCTCGTCGGTGGCCCGCTGCTCGTCGGGCGGGCTCTGCGTCGCCTCGCCAAACTCAACGGCTGGACGCCCGTGGGGGCCACTACCAGGCCGCCCGCACTGTTTGAGATGTCTCGCCGCTTTCCGCATCATGGACGCCATGCCTTCCGTTCCGAGCACGCGCTACGCGGACTTCGTCGCCGCCGCCCGGCGCGTCGCGCCGTCGGTCATGCTGCCCGTGCTGGCGGACGCATCGATCCAGCAACTCCGCGGCAGCAGCGTCTACCGTCCGCGTACGGACGAGGTGATCCAGGCGTGGATCATCGCGGCGGCAGCTCGGGAGAACATCGCTTATGGCAACGAGTTCCGGCAGCAGACGGTGACCCGCAAGGATCTTCTCCGACTCCGAAACACGTACCACGAGATGCACGACCCCTTCCTCAACACGGCTGGCCAGCCTGATGCCGTGGAGTCGTTGATGGTCCGCACGGTGTTCGAGCAGTTCCCGTTCGCTCATTCCCGCTTCGAGGACCTGTCGCGCATCCTACTCCTGTTCGACCGGGACTACTCCTCGCTGAACTGCGAGGTACTCTCCGTCGCCGCGTGGCAGGAGGTCCTGGGCGCTCCGCTGGAGAGGTTCATGCGGTCGGCGTTCTTCATCCTGGTCGGCGCTCTGTGTAATGGTGGACGATTCGAGCCGGACTGGCTGTCGATGCCGCACTTCGCACCGGTGTTTGACGCGTACGACATGGTCCCCGCCGAGGTGGTAGAGGTATTTGACCGGGTGTTCGTGGCCGACTTCGCCGATGTGCGTGCCCAGGCGGCAGCGAAACGCCACCCTGATCCGCATCTGCGGCGATTCGACCCGAACCCTCTGCTGGGGACGCCGTTCGTCCGCATGCCCGACGGCACCAACTTGGCCCCGTGCGTGCACCTGGTCGCGCAGCGGGTCAGCCCGGGCTCGCTGTACTACGTGGGCTGGGACAAGTGGAAGAACAAGTTCACCCGGGACTTAGGAAAGGTCACGGAGACCTACGTCGGCGAGCAGCTCGACCTTGTCAACCCGCCCGTCCTCCTGCACGACGTCGAGTACAAGAAGGGCCAGCACGCCTCCGACTACGTGATCGGATACCCCGGCCTCACGATCATCGTGGAGGTCAAGTCGGCCCGCGTGGCCCACCCCGGCAGGCTCGACATGGATGGGTACCTCGCCGACGCCGAGAAAGACGTCGGAGACGCGATGAAGCGACAGATCAAAGCCACGGCGGACCTCATCAAGGCCGGCCATCCGGCCTTCCGAGGGATCGACCCGGGCGCCGAGATCCGCGGCATGGTCGTCACAGCGGAGCCCCACTACATGCTCAACAGCCCGATGTTCCGTTCCTTGATGCCGGACTCCGGCTACCCAACCGTCATCCTGTCCTTGAGCGAACTGGAATTCGCAGTATCAGCCGCCCTGGTAGGTGACCCGGCGGGTCTGCTCCGCGCCCTGACCGACTGGGGTCCTAACGGCATCGACGCAAACGCGGTCGCTTCCGCGCACGCCGCCCATCTCGGCGAGCCGAAGCCTCGCAATCCACTCCTTCAGAACGCCGCCGCGCGCGGCTGGGCGAAGATGCTGGAAGTGGGATCGGCAGCATCGCCCGGTGAGACGCCATGAGCACTCGGAGCACGCCGCGGCCCGGCGTGGACAACCTCGCCTACCGCAGCCAAGGCCAACTCGCCGATGGGTTCACCGCAATCCTTGCCGGCTGCCAGGCTCTGCTGCGGCCCGGCGGGCATGTCGTCGTCACCGCCGGGCCCTACCGCCACCATGCGGTCCAGGGACTCATGTTCGCCTGCAGCCTGCTGTACCGCCTTGACGAGGAGGCCGCGTCGCTCGAGGCGGATGCGTGACAGCGAGCCGTCCGGCTTCCGCACCGCATCCGGGTATGATCCACAGCCGTTGCGGATCACCCTGCGGGACACGACGAACTCCGACACGGATGGCCTCCCCATCGATGTCAACCCCTCTGGGTAACCTGAGATCATCGCTCGTATAAGAGCTGAAGTGACGAATCGGGCGAGCAGGGGAAGACAGTGAGCGCAGTCGAGCAGGTGTCTCTGGAGCGCGACGCGGTCTCCCCAGTGAGTTACGGCGAGGTGTTCACCAGGCGATGGGTCGTCGACGTGCTGCTCGACCTTGCGGGCTACACGGCTGATCGCGACCTCGGCGGCCTATACCTCATTGAACCGTCCTGTGGCTCAGGGGCATTTCTCGGGCCCGCCGTCGAGCGTCTGATCGCCTCCGCGAGCTCCCGCGGGCGAGACCTCGCAACCCTGGCTGATGCGATCCGTGCCTACGACCTGCAGCCCGAGCACGTTCGTACGTCGCGGGCTCTGTGCCGGGATCTCCTCGTTGCCGCGGGCGCAGCACAGCCGACCGCGACGTCGCTGGCCGCGACGTGGGTCCGGAACACTGACTTCCTGCTCGACGATGTGGGCGACCGCGAGGTGGATGTCGCAATCGGCAACCCGCCCTACATCCGCTACGACGACCTCGACGACGTGACCGCCGCCGCGTACCGCCGGACCTGGTCCACGATGCGCGGCCGTGGGGACATCTACATCGGGTTCATCGAACGCTGTCTCGCCATGCTCAAGCCGGAGGGCCGACTCGGCTTCATCTGCGCCGACAGGTGGATGCGCAACCAGTACGGTGCTGCGCTGCGTGAGCTTGTCGCGGCGCGCTACTCGGTCGAGCACATCTGGACAATGCACGACGTCGATGCGTTTGAGGCCCAGGTATCCGCCTACCCGGCGATCACCGTCCTCGCGAACAGGCCGCAGGGCCCTGCGGTCGTCGCGGACACGACCGCGGATTTCGGAGCGGCGCAGGCGTTCGCACTCGCGAAGGCCGCCTCGGACAGTTCGTTCCACGACTTTCTCGACGTCGGTGTCAAGGCGCACCGACTGCCGCACTGGTTCAACAGCGGATCGCTCTGGCCGACCGGATCCCCAGCCAGACTCGCCCTGATCGAGCTGCTCAACGACCAGTTCGGCCCGCTCCATGACCCGGCCACCGGCACCAGGGTGGCTATCGGGATCGCGACCGGCGCGGACAAGGCGTACGTCACCAAGGATCACGACGCCGTCGAGCCGGATCGGATGCTCCCGCTCTCGATGCGACAGGACCTGAAAACCGGCTCGTTCGTGTGGCAGGGCAACTACCTGGTGAACCCGTGGGACGCCGACGGCCGCCTGGTCGACCTCGCCGACTACCCCCGGATGGCGGCGTACCTCGGGAAGCACCCGGGCCTGAAGGACCGCTTCGTGGCCAAGAAGGCACCGGGCTCCTGGTACCGGACCATCGACAAGGTGAACGCCACGGTAACGGACAGGCCGAAGCTACTGATCCAGGACATGAAGACCAATATCCATCCCGTCCTGGAGACCGGCGGCTACTACCCGCACCACAACCTCTACTATGTCGTCTCCGACACTTGGGACATGGAGGTACTCGGAGGGTTGCTACTCTCCAGGGTCGCGCAGGCGTTCATCGAGGCCTACTGCGTGCGGATGCGCGGGGGAACCCTCCGGTTCCAGGCGCAGTACCTCAAGCAGATCCGCGTGCCGGCACCCGACGCGATCCCTGGTGACATCGCCGACGCGCTCCGTGACGCGTTCCGCAGGCGGGACGTCCTTGCGGCCACGGAGTCCGCAGCCAGGGCCTACGACATCGACCTCTCCAGCTTCGAGCTCACCGAAGGACTCTGACTCATGGCCCGTGATGTGCAGCCGCTGCTGGAGAACTGGTGGAAGGCGAAAAACGCCGCCGTCGCCAAGCTGGCCGCCGACGGAAAGTCGAACACCGGGGCCCAAGCCCGCGACGCCAGGCACATGCAGAGCATTGCGGCGTTCGTCCGCCAGATGTTCATCGACGCAGGGCTCCCCGAGAACGAGGTGACCATCGACAGCGTCGTCCCCGGCTACTTCCGCCGATCGAAGAACTGGGACGTCGTGGCGATGCACAAGGGCCACCTGGTAGGCGTCGTCGAGCTGAAGTCGCAGGCGTCGAGCCCTGGCAACAACGCGAACAACCGCATCGAGGAGGCCATCGGCAGCTCCGTCGACGCCAAGACCGTCCAGGAGATGACCAAGGCCTTCGGCACGCTCGGGGTCTGGTCCGCCTGGTGCATCACGTTCAACCGCGACTGCGAGAGCGGCGTACCGATCAAGCCAGTTCCACCGAGGCAGTTGCGCGTGCCGGCGATCGACCCCGCGTTCCAAAACATGACCTATGCGACCCAGTACGCGACCGCCATCGAGCGATTCATCTCGCAGAAGGTCTATGACGCCGGCTGGATGATCGTCACTTGGGTCAATGCCGACCAGACCGTCGGGTACGACGAGCCGATCCCGACGGCCACCGTGGAGACCTTGTGGACGCAGATCGAGGCTCGCGTGAGGTTCGCCAAGCAGGCTCTGCGTAACGCGTAACGCCGGCGTGCTGGCGCCCAGCGCTTCGCACGCTGGTTGCCGTGGCCGTTGACCGCCACAGCGGGCGGTGGCACCACTCGGTCATCTCCTCGACAACCTTGTCGGTGATCCGAGAGATGGTGTCTCTGCTGACCTTCGCCCCATAGGCCTGGTCGAAGTGCGCGGCGATCTCCCGGTCGTCAACCCTCGTGCGGTCAACGACAACACCAGATGGTCCACGCCGGTCAGCCGGCGCTGCCGCTTGCGCACGATGACCGGGTCAAGCTGCCATCCCGGTCCCGGGGCACGTCGATCTGCACCGGCCCGATCTCGGTCAACACCGTCTTCGTCCGGCTGCCGTTGCGGGAGTTGGCGCCGTTGCGGCCCACCGGATCGTGCTTGTCATAGCCCAGGCGCTCCGTCATCTCCGCCTCCAGGGCGGTTTCCAGCACCGTCTAGGTCAGCCCGGACAGCAACCCCTCCGGGCCCACCAGGTCCACGCCCTCGGCGCGGGCCTGCTCCACCAGCCGCAGCGCGAGTTGCTGGGTATCCATCGATTTCGGCACAGACTCGATGGTCTCGGTCATTGCCTGTCCTTCCCGCCAAGCCGTCAGGCTCGGCGTGTCAGGTCAGACCGGTTACACCCTTACTCGGGCTCTGTCTCACACACATTCGGCTCTGGCTCACTTTCGGTGGTGACAGTCCGTAGCGACATCGCAGGCGTGCTCTGACGCCAGCACTTCAGGGCTGGCTGGTCTCCGCAGGGAAACCGTAACGAGGATCCCCTGATGCTTTTGCCCCGACTGCACTAA
The DNA here is from genome assembly GCF_004345505.1 of Micromonospora sp. CNZ303. Lineage (NCBI taxonomy): Bacteria > Bacillati > Actinomycetota > Actinomycetes > Micromonosporales > Micromonosporaceae > Micromonospora > Micromonospora sp. CNZ303. The sequence goes on from NZ_SLVT01000022.1 coordinate 48,185, forward strand.
TTTGGACCCACTGCCGCACGAGCGGCTAAGCCGCTACTTTCTGTCACCACCGAAAGTGAGCCAGAGCCGAATGTGAGACAGAGCCCTTACTCGGACAGTCCCCAGCAGGGCTCGATCTCAACGAGCAAGGCGACGTATGGGCACAAGTCGTCGAGCATCGCGCGGCACACCTCAACTCGGCATCCCCAACCGATGCCGGCAGTTGAGAGAGGTTCACGGGAGACGTTCGGAGCTTGCTGCTCGGCGTGCCTCGCGCCACCGGCGACTGGCCCGCCGCATTCAAGAACGCTGGCGGGGCGCTGCTTCGTAATCGGGAGAGGGGCGGCCTCACCCCGCGGCCTGCGGGCAGTAATCGCCTTGCACGTGATCTCTCACTGGAGCAGGCTCGGCCTACCGCCACCACCCAGGCCACCCTCGCCTGAGCGGCCCAGGAAGCCATTTTGGGCCTGCCCGATCCGCACCTGCCAGACCCCGGGTAGACGCACCAGGAATGAGTGGAGGAAGGCGCCACGTCCGAGAAGGTGATCACCAAACAGGTTCTCTGCTACCTCGTGCGGGAATGGCACTTGCTCGTCTTCCGGCACACCGACTTCAGCTACGAGGAGGTGGGCATCCAAGTGCCGGGCGGCCGCGTCCGCCCGGGTGATTACCCGGCGGACGCGGCGCTACGGGAGGCCCGCGAAGAGACGGGACTGACGGGGTTCAGCGTCGTGCGCAAGCTGGGGGAGAGCGAGTACGACATCAGCCCGCTCTGCTTCGAGATCCCGCGTCGGCACGTCTTCGAGTTGACGTTGCACGGGGCGACGCCCGAGCGGTGGGCGAGCCAGGAAGACCACGACGGTGAGCAGGAACCACCCGGTTGTGCAGGCCTGGGATCTAAACGAGTTCTATCGATGGGCGACCAAGGGTCTGTCGAGGCAGGGAATTCCGCCGAGTCCCTGCACGTCCGCGTCAGTTCCCCGACGTTCGAGCACCCACCGAGCATCCAGGAGCATCGCCGCCACCCACGCGCGTTGTCACTCAGAGCTACTGTCATTACAACCTAAGGCATGCGGTATCTGATCGGCGGAGACGCCGAGTCGTCAGACGGCCGGTCCGCGAAACGCGGCGATCGACGCGGCCGGTTCTTTTGTGGTAACCCGGTATGCCGGAGCAAGATCTTCGTCGAGCAGGTCGACAGGCTGACTCGCCGCGCCCCCCGTCGGCTCGATACAGTCTGTCTCCTGAAGCTTGGACACGGACAGGATGCGTGAACCTCGCGACATGTCGGATTTTCGGCGATGGTGCACGGTTGGTACACCGGTACCAACCGGCGGCCACCTTGCCGGCGTCATCGAGTCACACGACGACGCCACGGGTGTCACCACGATCGCAGCCGGTCTACCCAATACATACGCCAAGCCCGGTTCGCTCGCGCGCATCGCCGAGCGCATGGGTAAGAACGCCGTCGCAGAGTTCCTCCGCAACAAGCTTCCGACCTCAGCCAGCGCCCGATCCGGTGACATGGGCGAGATCCTTGCGACGGCCTACCTTCACGAGGAGCAAGGGTGCGTGGTCGGGCCGAGCCGGCTCATCGACCGCGACCATCAGGAATGGGCCATGAGAGGCGACGACGCGCTCGGAGCCAAGTTCGATTCTGACGGCAAGGTACGTATCATGAAGGCGGAGGCCAAGAGCCGCGCCAAGCTGTACCAAAAAACCGTCGCCGAGGCGCGCGACGGTTTGTCGCGCAACGGAGGGCTGCCATCACCGCAGTCTCTTGCCCAGTTTGCCGAACGTCTTCTGTCCACGGCCGACAGTGACGTCGGGGACGCTGTGCTCGCGTTGCAGTTGGGCGAGGGCGTCCGCCCCGAGGACATCCATCATCTGATGTTCCTCTTCACGAGCAACAACCCGGGCAAATACGTGACGGCGGACCTCGAATCCTACCGAGGATCCGTGTCGCAGCTGACGATTACGCTCCGGGTCCAGGGCCACCAGCAGTTCATCCAGGAAGCCTATGAGAAGGTGACCGCCGGTGGTCCGTGAGACGCAGGAACTGGTAGGAATCCTGACCTCGGCCACCGATGCTGGCTTCCGTAATCGGCTTCTGGCTCAAGGCCAGGCCCAATCGATGATTCGCCGCGACGGCATCCTGCCCCCGGACGCACCGAACTTCAGTTCCTTCCTGGACGCCGACCTGCTCAACTACGGGTACGCGCTGCTATCGACCAGCCTTGAGCTGCTGGAGACTGCGCAGAACGACTCGCCCGAGCAGGTCGCCCTCGCGCAGCAGGGATTCATCCAGAGTTCCTACGCCCTGGAAGCAGCCACTCGGAACGCGGCCTCCGGGGCAGATCTGGCGTTTCACCGTCTTGTTGCTGGCGCGGCCAGTCACCTTGGTGGCTTCGCCGCACGAGCATTCTCGCTGATTCAGAACAGCCGGCAGTCGGAGCGGCTGACTCAGATAGAGGAGACGCTGGCAGACCTGCTCATGCGCAACCTGGGCTCCATCGAGCGTCGGACCCTGTCACTCCGATTGTCAGATCAAGTTTCCGACGGGGCGTTGCTGGCAGCTTTCAACCCGGTGGATAGCGAGGTGGATGACGAGACACCACCCGAGCAGATGGGCCCCGTTGCCCTCCTACTGAGCGAGAACTACCTGTCAGCAGTCGCGGCTGGGCTCTTCGCGATCGAGATCGGCAACCGAACCCTGCTTGAGAATGCTCTCGCCGAATTACGAGAGGGCGAGCAGGCGTCCTCGGACGTGAGCGCCCCTGGGCCGTGGTGGGTTTACCGGCTCACTCGGCATCTGTTGGGTGGCCTGTTCGATACCAGCCTAGAGACGAACATTCCGAGCGATCCGCCGCCTGGGGCCGCCGACCGTGTCAAGCGGTGGCGTTACCTGCGGCGGACCTTCGTCGCGTCGTTGCTGGCACGGGAGCGCGCCGAGATCGACTTATGGCCCTCGCAACTGCATGTCGTCGACCGGCTCTTCCAGGACGTACGGGATCTCGTCGTCGCGCTGCCGACCAGCGCCGGCAAGACCCGCATCGCGGAGCTGTCGATCTTGGCATGTCTCGCGCAACAGCGGCGTACGGTCTACGTCACCCCGCTACGAGCGCTCTCCGCGCAAACCGAGCACATCCTTGCCCGGACGTTTACTCCGCTGGGCATCCGGGTGTCGTCTCTCTACGGAAGCATGGGAACCAGCGACGTCGACGAGGACACCCTGCGCTCCAGCGAGATCGTCGTGACGACCCCCGAGAAACTAGACTTCGCCCTTCGATCGGACCCGTCCTTGCTCGACGACGTCGGCCTGGTCGTTCTAGACGAGGGGCACATGATTGGGGCCTCCGAGCGTGAGATCCGCTACGAAGCCCAGATCCAACGGCTGCTGCGCCGTCCGGACGCCTCGGAACGTCGCATTCTCTGCCTATCGGCCGTATTTCCTTCCGGGCCCGAGCTCGACGACTTCGTCGCGTGGATTACCGACGACGAGGCGGACGGTCTGCACCGAGAACCGTGGCGCCCAACGCAGCAGCGCTTCGGCCTCGTCGAGTGGCGCAGAGACCATGCGAGGCTGTCCATCACTCTCGGCACGGAGCAGCCGTTCATCGAACACTACTTCGAGGAGAAGAAGCCAAGCGGACGGCGCAAGAAGATGTTCCCGAGAGACCAGCGTGAACACGTCATCGCCACCGGGTGGCGGCTGGTCGAGGAAGGCCAGACCGTCCTGGTCTTCTGCCCCCTGCGTAAATCCGTCGAGCCCTACGCCCGCGCGATCGTCGATCTTCACGCACGAGGCCTCGTGAGATCCTTGCTGCCGCCCGACGTCGACCTGAGCGATGCGCTAGCGGTGGGCGCCGAGTGGTTCGGCGACGACCACCCCATCCTGAAGTGTCTTGAGCTCGGCGTGGCCATCCACCACGGCGCGTTGCCCGGCCCCTTCCGCCGCGAGATTGAACGTCTCTTGCAGCGCGGCATCCTGAAGGTCACCATCGCCTCGCCCACTCTCGCCCAAGGACTCAACCTGTCCGCCTCCGCGGTGCTCTTTCACGGCTTGCACCGCGGCCAGGATCTGATCAAAAGCTCCGAGTTCGCGAACGTGATCGGCCGCGCCGGCCGCGCGTTCGTCGATACGGAAGGACTCGTGCTCTACCCGATCTTCGCTCCAACACCAAGACGCCGCCGTGAGTGGTTCCAACTGACGCAAGGAGACGGCGGAAAGGACCTCCAGTCGGGACTGATCGAAATCGGTGTTGCCCTGCTGCGCAGGATGTACCGCTCGCAAGGGCTAACCACGGTTGAGCCGCTACTCGAATACCTCACCGGCGGCCCCGACTGGTCTCTGCCCGTAGTGACACACGAGGCAGCTGATGTGCAGGAAGCCGCAGCCGTAAGCTGGCGAGAGAATCTGAAGCTTCTCGACATTGGAATCCTCAGCATCGTGGGGGACGGCGACCAGGACGTTATCGCCGACGCCGCGACTCAGATCGTCGCCGACGCCCTCCGCGACTCGTTGTGGGACCGGCAACTCCGTCGCGACGAGGACATTAACACGGCAGCCGTCCGTGAACTCGTCTACAGCCGGACCAGGCACCTGTGGCGTACAGCCACACCGTCCCAGCGCCGCGGATGGTTCTTGGCGGGACTGGGGGCAGAGGGTGGTTCCGAACTTTCCCAGGTATCCGGTCGCATCATCGCCCTCGCGGGCCAAGCCGAAGCCGCCATCCTCGAAGAGGATCATGCAACAGCCGCTGACCTGGTCGTGCTGATCGCCGAAACCGTATTCGCAATGGAGGTCTTCGAGCCGAAAACGAATCTCGCCAACTGGGACGACGTACTACGGCACTGGGTACGCGGATCGGCCCTCAGCGAGGTCCCCGGCGACCGAGTCGAGGTGGCGCAGTTCATCGAGGACGACCTCATCTACCGGCTGGTCTGGGGAATGGAAGCCGCCAAGGTGTACGAAGCGGCTCAGAGTAACGCCGACGCCGACACCTTGTCGGGCTCGGCCGTGGCCACGATCGAAACGGGAACCTTCAACCAGGCCGCCTCAATCCTCATCCGCACGGGCTTCGACCACCGTCTCGCAGCCATATCAGCGGTCACGAGCACCGAAGCCACGTTCGATTCGACGGACGGCATGCGCCAGTGGATCGATAACCTCGCCTTAGAGCACGCCCTCAACCCGGATTGGCCAACACCCGAGTCACGGTCAGCATGGGAAGCTTTCGTCAATCCGTCACGAACACGCCGCGCCCGCCGCTGGAGCAAACAGAGCAAGGACGTGCAGGAAGTCACCTGGTACGGGGCAGCCCCCGAGCCAGACACATGGCTGCGGATAACCGACGCCACCCCAGGAAAGATCAACATTTGGTCTACAGGCTTCGACCTCCTCGGCGAGGCAAGCATCTTCCTCGATCATGAACGGCAAGGCGTCCTGCGCGCCCGCCGGCACCCCACTGACACCGGCATCCGCCTGCACTACCGTGGCCCGGGAGATCTACTGCCGAAGGCACCGAGCACTGGCGCATAAACAGGCGTGTGACAGCTGGGCTCCCGTCGAGCGCAACACACAGTCGACGGAGGCGATGACAAGTCCGCTGCTCGGCGGTACGCCTGACCATCGGCCGGGTAGGGGTCAGGATGCCCAGCGCACTGGATCGATGGTCATGCCGAGCCGCGCCAGTGGGCACTGGTCAGGTCGCTCAGACCGTTCGGCGGAGACTGGGGACCACGCGAGTTGGTCCTGGGCCACACGCGAACTCGTCCGGTTGAGGTCCTTAGGCTTTGCCCGCGTCGACTGCCTTCAAGTGGCGAATGCGGTCGCTCATTGGAGGCATGTGTCCCGCCGCCTTGCCGCCGGCTATGAGGTTGAGTATTGGTCGGTCAGTGACATCGCCAAGTAGCTGTTGGATGCGTTCAGGTGGCCAGTGTAGTTCCTGCGCCAGTGCGGCGATGGTCAGCCCGTGGTCAGAAGCCAGTTCGAAAGCTTTTCTTAGGAGGGTCGGCTGTTCGCCGGGGAAGCCATCGATGGGTTCGAGGGCCGGCTTGGACTGATTGAGGCGTTGGTAGGCGCGAGTCGCAGTGGTGTCGGTGTAGAGACCCACTTCTCGGCAGCGATAGATCAAGCTCTGGATCGACGTACCCCATGTCCGCTGCAGCTCAGCGAACGCCGCAAAGTTCACTCTCGCGGGCAGAAGTGGGGTAATGCTATCGCGTGGAGTGAGAAACTCTGCGGCGAAGGCGTCGGCGTCTCGTTCATGCCTGGAGTCACCGGGAAGGGCGTCGGCGTGGAGTACAAGGTGGGCGAGTTCGTGCGCGGCGGTAAAGCGCTGCCGGTAGACATCGTGCGATCGATCGCGACTGATGACAATGAACGGCCGCGGTAGCCGGGAGGTCGAGAAGGCGTCCACTGTACGGAAGTCGCCGTCGGCTGGCGCGTGCACGACGACGATGCCGTGAACCTCAAGGGTGCGCACGAGGTGTGAAATGGGCGCGGTGCCGAGATTCCAGTGCTGACGAAGAGCCCGGGCGGCCTGGACTGGCTCGGTGGGAAGGCTCGCGCCGGGATGAATCTCGCCGCCAGCGAACCCGGGAAGGTCTACGTGCGGCAGGAAGACGCGCCGTTCTAGGGCATAGATGAGTTCCCAGACCTGCTCGGTGAAGGAGACGGCCTTGGCGCGCTGGTATGAGCGTGTCTCACGGAGATGGCGGAAGTGCGCTGCCGAGGAGTCCAAGCGGGCGTAAGGGCGCCCGACCTGGAAGAAGCCGATGGGGTAGCCGAGGTGTTCGGCGAGGGCGATCAGAATCTCGGGTCGTGGTCGCGTCCCTGATTCGTACTGGCCGATGGCCGCGGCGCTGACCCCGACCCGGTCGGAGAGCTCCTTCTTGGTCAGCCCTGCGAGCTGGCGAGCTTGTGTCAGGCGTGCGGAGTCGAATTGCCTGGCGACAGCACTGGCTGACCCTGAGGGCGACTCCACGGGGAGGTCGCCGGCAGAGAACAGGTCATCGGGCTCGTCAGTTCTGGGCATCGCTTCGCTGTTGGTGGTCGCTATGGTCGGCTACGGGGCTACCGGTGGCTTGCTCGGCTACGGTCCGGGCGCGCAGTGTCGGGCTGGCCAGCTCCGCCTGGTCGAATCGCGGCGACGCGGTCGAGGCCGACGGCTGATTCACCAGACGAAGCCCAGGGATCGGGTCTGCGGACGGGACGAGGAGGGGTTGTGCGGATACCCAGCTCGCTGTGCCGGTCTGGCTCACGCTGATCTGGCCCCATCCGATGTTGAGCAGCCCGTGCCGCTCGTGCGCCGCGTAGTAGATGATCACGATACCGTCTGGTTCCAGCCCTCGCAGGACGTCGGTGGCATGGGCGTCCGACTCGGACTCCATCCCTTCGAAAGCCGGCTGCTCATGGTCGGGTTTGGGGCCGAAGAGCCGCGCCAGCTCCAGCGTCGTCTTGTTGATCTTCTTCAGGGCGCGAGGGCTGTCGTAGGCGGTCGCGAGGTCCTTCGCGTACTCCACCGGCAGCACGGCGACGTTGTTGATGACGACGATGCGGTAGCTCTTGCCGAGCGGGCGCACCGTCTGGGCGCCGGGGACCTCACCAAGGTGGTTGACCAGTTCCTCGTACCGCGCCGGCCAGCCTCCGCCGAAGGCGTGGCGCGACGTCAGGCGGACCGCCTGGTGGCCGTCCATCTGCCGTCCGACGGCGGCCTGAATGGCCGACGGGATGGCCTCCATCAGCGTGGCTGCCACGTCGCGGCCGAACAGGGACGCCGCCCACGCTGCCGGCCGGATCTTCTTCGACACGACTTCCCCCTCATGCTTTACCTGCGTGCAGAAGGCTAGCATCTGTGCTTTAGTTTTGAGCGCGATGGCGCCACTTCGGTGACGCTGAGTGTGTTCCCGCAGATCACGCCACCTTCTGTTCGGCGTGATCTGTTGTGCGCCGCGATCGCGGCGAGCGTCGATCAATCCGCACACGGTGTCCAGTTGCGGCGTTGCGGGTCGCCCAGGATGAGCGGCCGGGAGGAAGGGGACGCATGACGGCGGATCTCACCAGGTTCGGCCGGGACACACTCGTGACCACGGTGACGCAGGCCGCCAGTATCTGGACGTCGCCGGGACCGCCCGGCGAGCGATGGCGGCAGGTGGCTGAACTGCACGGGCGGGTCGCGCTGGCGCACCTGGCGCACGGTGAACCTCTGCTGCCCCTAGTGGCCTTCACTGACCTGTTGACCGGTCCCCTGTCCAGGCTTCTACCGGCCACACTGAGGGAAGCGTGCGACGAGGTCTTGTTGGTGGAGGACGGACAGCTGAGTGCTGCTGCCGCTGACCTGCTGATGGAGAACCTCGCGCCGTCGATGACGGCCTCCGATGTCGTCGGCTGGTCGATGCCGCGCCTGAGCGCGGAAAAGGTGCAGAGCTGGCTCTACGGACAGATGCTGGCGACCGGCACGGAGGAGGGGTACCGGCGGGCACGACGGACCGTCATCGAACACGCGGCGGGGGAGATGTCAGAGGTGATCGACGCGATCAAGGCCGCAGGGCTACCCCGCGAGGGCCTGGTCGAGGAGATCCCCGCGTGGGCGTGGGTGGCGCACGAAGGGGAGCACTACTGGTTCGGGTGCCCTGTATGCCGGTACCCGATGCGGTACCAACTCGGCCGGCTTGCCTGCGCCTACCCACCGCACACGAAGGCCCTCGGCGGTTCGATCACCGTGAAGGCGACCAAGGGCCGTGCACCGGTGGCCGGCGCGTGGAACGTCGAGCGTGCCGCGCAGTTGGGCGGACCACAGGTCACCACTGCGGTTCGAGTCACGGGACAGGTGTGCCTCGCCCTGCCGGCCTGGCGGTACTCGACAATCCCCGGTTGTGAGGAGGTCCGCCTGCACCGCGAACTCGAGATGATGCCGGGCGTCACCGCGAGACTGTGGCCGCACATCGACCGGTACGACCTCGAAGTGACGGCACCAGGACGACGGCGGCCCTGGCGGGTCGATGTCAAGGACTACACCGACCCCGCGCGGCTGGCCAACGAACTGCTGCGTCGGGGCAGCATCGGCGAATCTGACCTGTTGATCGTCATCCCCGACTACCGGGCTGGCCAGGTGGCGCTCCTCAACGAACGGCTGCGCCTTGGCACCGGATCCCGGCGCCGGTTCGCCACGACATCTCACCGATTCCTCACCGAGGTGAAGAGGGCCGCAGCCGGATGAGCAACCGATCGCGTTTCAACAGAACCGCCAACCGCTTCCTGATCGGACCGTCGCTGCGGCTGGCGCTCGGCCTGGCCGAACAGCTCTTCCCCGCCGAGACCTGGGAAGGCGCGCCCGCGGTGGACCCCCGCGACGCGCGGTTCCTCCTCTCCGGCCAACTCGGGATGTGGAGCCTCTGGCGCGACGGCCTCACCGCCACGCAACGACATGCGATCGACCGCCTCATTCAACTGCGCCCTCGCCGCCTGGCCACAGAAGGAGGCCTGCGCGTCAGCCTCAACGAGCACCTACGCAACAACCGATCGCCCCGCTACCTTGAGGCCGGAGACTTCCTGCAGGTGATCGACGGTGTACCGGTCGGTGATCTGATCACAGCCGCGCTGCAGGAGCTGGAGGATGCCTCATCCCCGCTGCGCGTCCCCCCAGAGGCGCTGGCCGACAGGCGCTACAGCTCGTCGGTCTTCCTGGCCGGCCCCAGCCGCGACGAGTTCCGGCGCAACACCTACCTCATCCCGCGGGCACCGATGCCCTACCCTCCTGTCCCGGTTCTGGACGCCACCGCGCCAGCCGAGGTGGTGGCCGACCTCGCGGACATGCACGCCACCGCCGAACTGATCGACAAGAAGCGAGCTGACGACACCTTCCGCCTGGCGGAGGTCCTGGACGGATTCTCGCGGAAGCTGCGCACGCCAGAGGGCCAACCCGTCGAACGGCTGAGGCTCGCGGCAGGGCCCCTCCATCTCATGATCGCTCCCACTGGTTCCGGCAAGAGCGTCTGGACGCGCGTCGCCGCCACCCATCTCGCCAGCCATAGAGGAGGCCGGCACACCGTTGTTCTGCTCACCCCTGATGTCGAGAGCACGCTGGAGCTTGTCGCGGCCATCCGCAGTGACCTCGCGGCGCTGAGCCTCGACATCCCTGTTGTCGCACTCATGTCCCACCGACGGCTCATCGAGGTGGCCGTCCAGCGCACCAACGACGCACCGGAGGATCCGGCCGGTGCCAGGTGGACCTGGCAGGAGCTTGGCTACTCCTGCATGCTGAGCGACGAAGAAGGCGCCGCATGGCAGCCCGGCCAGGAACCCTGCACGGATCTGCACGAGCCCGGCGTTGAAGGCCGCCACCGATGCCCTCTGATCGGAGCCTGCGAGAAGTGGGCGCCATGGCGGCAGGCCGCCGGCCCAGCCAAGATTATCGTGACCAACCACGCCTACTTCCAGCAGGGCTCGGTGCCGTTCCCCGTCATCACAAACGGCACGCTCCACGGACGGATGAGCGCGCAGGAGCTGCTGCTGCGGCGCGCCGACATCGTCCTTGTCGACGAGGTCGACGCCTTCCAAGGACATGCGGTCGCTCAATCCGGCCGCACCCTCGTCCTGGCCCGTCGTGACACGCAGAAGCTGCTCCTAGAGAAGCTTGACGACCAGCGCAAAGAACAGGTCGAATCCGACAACGTCCCGGGCGAACTCGAACTCGCCTTCCAACGGGCCATCCACCGGGTCGAGTTCCTCTCCGAGCGCTACCTGGCCGCCGTCGTCAACGGGTTCATCGACCCACAGGACCCACTCGGCCCCAAACAGGCCAGGCTGCACCTGCCACGCCGATGGGACAACCTCCTCGCCTGCCGCCTCTTCGGCCTCAACGAACTCGAAGACCGCCCCAGCGACGACCAACTCGACAGATTCAAATCCCTGTTCACCCAGAACGAACCCGACCCTGACGCGCTACCCGCCGGCTGGACAGACCTACGCAAGGAACTGCGCCTCGTCATCGCCGACGAACCGGAATCCGATCTGATCCACAAAAGAAGCCAAGGCATCGTCAGCGCGATCCAAACGATCACCGCGCCCACCGCCGAGGGCGAACCGGACGCGGACGTCGAACTGGACGAAACAGACTGCGGCTGGCAAACCGGGAAGGACGACGCTCCGGCAGCCTCCTCCGTTACGGCGTGGCAGCTCCAGACCGCCCACCTTCTCCTACGCAGGGCGTTCCTCGGCGAACTCCAGCAGGGGCTCGCCGAGTTGGAAGCCCTACTGCCGCTGATGCGCGACAGCGGCATGCGGCTCGCCGACGACGTCGAAGCCGCGCTGGACCGAGCTCCCTCCTGGCAGGCAACACCCGAAGGACCGATCGGCCGAGCGGTTTTCGGATTCGCCGTCACCGGCGACCCGGAGAGCCGCTCCGACCGGCAGTTCACCGCAGAGATCCTCTCCAGCGACCCGCACGCCTACACCGCAGACCTCGGAATCACCACGGCTCCCGCGCTCACAGGCGCGCCCAGAGTCATCGTCGGACTCTCCGCGACCGCCTACCTACCCGGTTCCCCCACCAACCACGTCCATGCCGACGTCGCCTGCTACTACCCCGACAACGCCGACGCCGGCACCGGCAGGCTGACCGTCAGCAACGCGTCCGTCAACGACCACACGACCAACCGCGGGTTCGTCATCTCAGGAGCCGCACGCAGCCGCAAGGCCCAACTACTCGAAGGGATCGGATCCGGCCTCTGGGACCAGATCCTCGAACAAAGACTGCGGGACCTGCACGAGCACCGAGATGCCGACCGCCGCGCCCGTGCCCGGGTGCTGCTCGTCACCAACTCCTACGACCAGATGCTCGCCCTGTGCCGCGGCTTGATCACTGGTGGTGCCCACCGCACTCGCATCGCAGTCGCCGTCCCCGCCGGTGACCGCCGCGGCCTGCAGATCCCCGACGACGTGCTGGCCATCCCCGCCAGCCGGCTGCGAACCTTCCCAGCCACGGGCAGAGACGTGCTGATCTCACCTTTCGCGCGGGTCGCTCGCGGGCTCAACATCGTCGTCGGCCACCGGTCCGCGCTCGACTCCATCTGGGTATGCGTCCGGCCCATCAAACTCATCGACGAACCGTCTGCCCTTGTCGCCCACACCGGTGCCCACGCCCGCCGTAACCGGCACCCGGGCGAGGACCCGCGCAAGGAACTCGACGAACGCCACAGTATCGCCGCCAGACACCTGGAGCTCATCAACAGGTCCAACCCCGCCTTCGGGCGCCTGCCCGCCGACGTGCGAACCGCGATCTTCGCCGACGTCCTGGCTGACCTGATCCAACTTGCTGGGCGCGCCCGCCGTGGCGGTACCAACACGACTCTTCACTTGGTTGACAACGCCTTCCATAGAGGAGGCGCCGCACCGGGCAGCGACTTCGCCTCCCTCATCCGCAACCTCCACCAGCGATGGCTCCACGACAACGAGCTAGACCAGGTCCGCTCCATCTACGGCACCACCATCGACGCGTTCTTCACGTTCGCCGGCATCAACGACAGGAACCCCTGATGCGCACCCTGGCCTTTCCCTACACCGAAGCGATGGCGGAGAAGATCTACGGCTACACCCTCAGCAGCGAGGTCAACGACACCTGGCAGGACCTGAACCGCCGATACACCCGCCACCCGAAGAACCTGCCGTACAGGGACCTGAGCCTCGGCCTGCGCTACGTGTCCAGCGACTACGCCACCATCTGTAAGGACCCCGACGGCCCCGGCACGCTGCTCCTGATGCGCAAGAAGATCGACACCGCCATCATCAGCCGGCTGTTCGCCGCCTTCGAACGAGACCTCGCAGCCCGCCACGGCGCGCCATTCGAAGACCTCCTCGCCCCACTGCTACGCCGTACCAAGCCACGCACGATTCACATCGCCAAGTACCTCCAGGCGGGCACGGCGACGCACGCCGACATCCCGAACTGGGTCTTCGACGTCGCCACCTGGCGCACCATCGAACTCCTCCGAGGCGCGCTCAAGCTCCCGGACGGTACGGACCTGCTTCTTCGTCCCGACACCGACGGCAACCTCGTCGCCTTCGACCGCCCGCTTCCCGAGACGCATCCCAGGGCCGAACAGGGCATCCACTACATCAGTCTCGAACCCATCACCGTCCCCGGCTACCCCGGCATCCTGCTCAACCTCGACGCCCACATCAGCCCTACCACCGGTTTTCCCGGCAACGCCAAGAGCCTCTGGATCGCCACCGACGACACCGGCATGCTGCTCACCGCCAGACACCGCTACGACCGCCCCACCAACCGAAACGTGATCACCGGGCTCCTTCCCCAACTCGTCGACTCCTTCAGCATCCGCGGCGTGCCCGCCAACTTCACCGCAGATGACCTCCTCGCGACCCACCCACACATCCGCGCCCGGCACGCCACCAAACCCGACAGGCACCCCATCGGCTCCGGACCGGGCCGCCGATTCCTCGACTGCGTGCTCGAGCACGCCACCGCCAGGCTCAACACGGAGTCGCTCGTCCTGGAAACCACACCCATACGCAACATCGATGCCTCCGGCGACCCCGACCGGCACGCGAAACTCGCCTCGGCCGTCAATGCGGCAGCACGGCCGATCCACATCAGCGTCGTCTACCAGGACGACCTACAGCGCCACCGGTCCGCCCAGGCGCTCACCGAGGTACTCAACCTCCCCGAGAACAGCCTCACAACCGCGGAGGGCACCTTCCTCGACGGCGCGCTCATCATCACCTTCAACAGCGCCAAAACCGACATGCTGATCGCTCCCGGCCCCACGCACCTCCGGAACACCCTCGCCGACCAGATCATCTCCACCAGGGCCCCGGACGCCCTGCACCTCGTACTCGCTGAGAGCAACAAAGAACTCGCCGCAGCCAAACCCGCCGACGACCCCAAGCCACAGCTTCGCCGCGCCCTGGCCGCCCACGGCACCGTCAGCCAGTTCATCGACCCAGCGTCAACGCCCAAGCCCGACGCCGTCGACCATCCCGCCAATGCCGCCGTACGAGACCTCCTCCGGGCAGCGGGGCTCACCGCCGCCACACCAACTCGGGTCTTCTCACGCCCCCTGCAGCCTCAGCCATGCGTCATCGTCGGTCTCTACACCCGCGAACAGAACCAACCCGCCACCCGCATGATCAGCCTCTCCGCCCTCATCAGCGACGGAACCGACACACCCTGGCACATGCTCGGCTACCACCCCGACGCCCACGGCTGGAGCAACCTCCCCACGGCCATCGCCGCACATCACGCCACCGACCTGAGCCAATTCAACGACCCAAACCCCGCCACCCGTACAGCACTGGCGCGGGCCTACACAGAACGGGCCCTGCACCAGCTCCGCGCCCGCTACGACGACATCCCGATGATCATCTACATCGACGGCTCTAACCGGTACCCGCTGTGGTCGGGCACCACCAACAAGAACTTGGGTAGCGGACAGCTCGATGCGCTGCCCCACCTTGCGATGATCAACCCAGCCGGCATCTCGCTAGTCAGGGTCAACACGGCGTCAGACGGCAAGCTGCCACAGCCTGTCAGGGCAACCGGAAAGCGGGCAAGTGCTGACGAGGGTGCAGTCCCAGCGACCGAACGGCTCTACCACCTTCCCGGCGCACACCAGGACACCTACTACCTCATCAACCGATCGCGCAGCGACAAAGCGTTTCAGTTCAGCGTCAGAGCCGGCCATCGTCAGACGCGATTCGACCTCACGGAAGCAAGAGAACTCCGGACACCCTGGCACGCGATGACCTGCACCGAGTTTCTCCTCCTCAGCCACGGTGCCTTCGAACGCCAACACCTAGCGGCGCTCAGCGCACGGCTGTGTGGACATCCCCTGGCCTGGGACGGGCGAACGGTCCGCCCCTCGCCCGTGCACATGGCCCGACAGATCTTAGAGGATCATCCAGGGCGCAACACGGCCGCACGCTGAGCTATGAAGGCCTTAGGGGGCTGGACGCAACCTGGCGATCTCTGGCCCTGACTGAGCGATCAGTCGTTATCTGGACAGTTCCGGCGGTACAAGGCTCGCAGGCCCGGAAGAGATGATCGAGGAGTCTGTGGTAGACCATTGTGGGGTTTTGGGGCGAGCAGTCGTCGCTGCGGTAGATGAGGGGTCTTGCATGCGTCTTGAGTCGGTCGCGGTGACGGGGTTCAGGAGTTTGGACGAGGTTGGCGGTATCCCCCTCGGCAGACCCATGATCCTCACCGGTCACAACGACGGCGGAAAGACCGCCACTCTGGACGCGATCGCCTTCTTGCTTGGCGCATACACGCTGCGGGATGAGGATCGCACGTTCGCCAGGTCGGTTCCCGGTGGCGCGACCAGCGATGGCCCAGCCACCGGAGGATCAGCGGATAGGGCGTCGGTAGCCGAAGGAGCGGGGCGCCGAGTTGCCCATACCTCGGTCGAGGGAACCTTCACACTCAGCGTGGATGAACAAGCAGACCTTGGCCTGCCGGAGAGCGTGCGGATCCGGCGGTTTGCCCCGCTGGGGCAAACCGCAGCGCTCCAGTTGTTTCGGAGCGTTCCCGTGGATCCAGAACTGCGCGACTTCGATAGCTTGAAGGTTCCGGACCTCAAGGCTCTGGTAACGAAGCTCGGTCTGAAAGGCGAAAAAGCGCCCTCGACCCGAGTCGGCTGGGTAGAACTTCTGCGCGCTGCCGCAGAGCAAGCCCCACAAAGGGATGACTGGACCGCCGCGCCGGCCAAGCTTCAACAGCGACTGCCGCGTCTGCTGAGGTTCGGGGGCGAACAAGCGCCCGTCGATGCAGCAGTAAAAACGATCCTGAACTCCCGCTATAAGGTGCACTTCGAGGAACCCCAACTCCACGTCCGTATCCGGAGCCTGGAGTCCGAGTTGACTAGCCGCCTAAAAGACGACGCGGCAGATCTATGTAAGCACATCATGGCCCGTTGTCCGGACCTCACTGAAGTCGAAGTCCTTCCAGAGGTCTCCTTCTCTGGCGCGTTCAAATCCGCGCGTCTCCAGCTCGCCCGCACCGATGGGGAAGCCGTAGCCGTAGACGCCGCCGGCGCGGGAAGGGCGCGACGGATCAGCTTGGCGGTTTGGGAGTGGGCCAGCGAGGTGCTACAAACCGAAAGCGCGGCAGGAACTGCGCCTATAGCCCTTGGTCCAGAGGGGGACGCTCAGCCCGATGTCGTGATCCTCTACGATGAACCCGACACTCACCTTGATTACTCACATCAACGTCGCGTGATGCAATTGATCCGCGAGCAGTGCGTCTTGCCCCGGGTTCGAATGGTGATTGCCACGCACTCGATGAACCTAATCGATGGAGTCGATATTTCCTCCATCGTTCACTTGACTCTCCGCAACGATCGCACGGTTATGGAGCGCCTCGCTGACGAGTCGGGGCACGAAGAGACTGATCGCCACCTGGCACACATCGCGGCGGCCCTTGGCCTACGGAACAGCGTCCTTCTGCACGAAAGGCTCTTCGTCGGTGTTGAGGGCCCCACGGAGCAGCAGGCCATTCCCTTGTTGTTTCGGCTGGCCATGGGGATCCCCCTGCAGTCAGCCGGCATTGCGCTCTGGGCGTGCAACAACAACGAGGGTGCACTCATGTTCGCAAGGTTTCTCGCAAACCACAATCGGCGAGTCGCTGTACTTATCGATGCGGACAGCCGCAAGAATCAGAAGATCTTCGGCGACGACAAGCTTAAGAAGTACGGCCTCGATCCCGACCGGGACCGTCTGATGATCGGCGGCGAGGACCGAGAGCTTGAGTACCTCTTCACCGATGAGCAGTGGGCGGCTGTCGCGAATTCTAAGTGGCCACGAACGGACGGGGATCCATGGACCGCCGAGTTAATTGCGAGTAAGCGATCCGACAAAAAGTTCAGCGAAGCCTTGCTGGGAGACTTCAAGGCCTCCAGCTTCGACGGGCCGCAGAGTAAACCAGAGATGGTGTATGAGCTGGTTGCGACGCTGCAGACGCCAGAAGAGGTCCCCGAAGAGCTGCACCAGCATTTCGCTAAACTGGTGGAGCTAGCTAATCCCACCGACTCGTGATGCCCGCCGAGCCTTCATGCGAGCCAAGCGCTGCTCGTTGGTGGGAGCCGTCCACATGTGCATGCCGGCGCTCTTGATCCAGCGTTGGCCATGGGAGCGCTGCTCGGTCCCGCACCAGCGGCATCCGCTGGGCGTAGGTGCGGTGGCGTGTCGTACGTCGTAGCGCGGTGCTGACGGCATGACCTACCTCCAAGACCCTGGTGTAGTCAAGGATGACACGGGGGTATGACACTTTCTACCTGTTCAAAAGATCGACATCGAACCAGGCGTGTCACTCCTGCGTGGGCAGGCGTGTACAGAGTGCTCATGCGGAGGTCCGTGTCGGGGCTAGGGGCTGTCTCGCAACTAGGGGAGGCGTTGAGCGCTGCTGGGTCTGTGGTCGCCACGTCAGGGCGATGTTGTGGAGGTTGGCGATGCCAGGAGCAGTAGACGCCGGATCACCTACCGCACGCTTTGGCGCGGCCGACGGCCCGCCGTCGGTGGTACCAGCCGTGATGGTGCTCCGTTGGCGCTCGGATGTTCGGCGCATGACCAGCACGCTGGGAACAAGCCAGCGCTACGGATCAAAAGGTTGGGGTTTCGAGTCCCTTCGGGCGCACAAGATCATGAGGTGCCTGAACTACCTATTGGCGGTCGGGTCATTCTTGGTATTCGGCCTTTGTGGATGGTGGGTGTCACGTGGGTGTGATTGTGCCTGCCGCCCCCGAAACGGCGTTCTCGCGGGTTTGTCGGGCCGTGGCCTGCAGCTTGAGTTGTTGCGCTTCGTAGGGCCGGAGCACCTGTTTTCGGTCTGGCCGGGGCGGAGGCGCTCGTGGTGGGTCTGCGGTCGGGCCGGTCGTTCCGGGCGCTAGCTTTGATTTTCTTGCGGGGTGTGGTGGGCGGCGTTTATGACCAGTTGGGCGGTGGCGTCGACGGTTCTTGTCGCAGTGCTTCTTTGCACATAATTGTCATTCCGGGCGCGTCCGGAACGGGCGTCGCTCCCGCGACAGTCTCCTGGGCCCTCTGCTCCCGTGCTCCCGCCACTGCCCGGCACCCTCGGCATGCAGCATGCAATCAAGCATGCGCAACGCCTCCGGCTCCGTCTCGAACTCCCACCGCAGCACCTTGCCCTCTCGGTGTCCCTGGCACGGGCGACCATCGTCCAGCGCGTTCGGCGGATGAGCCACACAGCCCGGCGCGTCAGGCGCCCCCCAATCCCGTCTCACCACCGCCGGACCTCCTCATCCACGCGCCGATCGTGCCCATGTTCTAAAGCAGGGCAAGGTGGGGTGGCGAATCAGCGCTGGTGGGTCACTCGCAGCGGTCTTCGGCGCCCCGGCCGTGCGGCTCACAGCAGTCCGGGCGGTGCCGGTAGACCCGCAGGCATCGGCCGCTGCGGTGGCTGTACTTGATCGTGGCCTCGTAGAGGCAGGCCTGCCACACGAGGGTTTCCCCGCTGCAGGACACCGTCTGTCCGTCACCCGGCCCGCCGCGCAGCAGCACGTCTATCCTCTGACGGTACGTCCATCACGGGGCGCGGGGCGCGGCGTGTGGACCTTTGCCCCGGGCGGCCGGTGCTGGGGACGCGGCCGGCCTCCCGATCGAACGTCGCCCGGTGGACCGCCGCCGGGTAGGTTCGGCGAACGCTCTCCACCTGTAGGCGGCGCCCGACCGAGCGTCAACGCGCTGCGACTGTTCATCTGCTTCTTGTGGCGGACCTTGGACCCGAGGCAGTCCGTGTCTCTGCCGCGATGCGGCGGGACGGAGGATGAGCGAGACCTGCGGCCGGCTGGTCGGGACTGGAAGTGACTCCCGCTCACCTGCAGGGTGAGCGCCGGAGCGGTG
The DNA here is from genome assembly GCF_004345505.1 of Micromonospora sp. CNZ303. NCBI lineage: Bacteria > Bacillati > Actinomycetota > Actinomycetes > Micromonosporales > Micromonosporaceae > Micromonospora > Micromonospora sp. CNZ303. The sequence continues at coordinate 67,041 of NZ_SLVT01000022.1, forward strand.
CCGGTGCTGCGTCGGCCGGTCGCGCGCCGATGCTCGCAGCACCGGTCGACGTGGGGGTTGGCGGTGATCGGGCGTAGTTGTGTCTGACCTCCCAAAGGGACTGCTGTTGAGGGCGGGTAACAGGCCAGCGCACGTCGTCCGTGGTGGCGGTCCTGCGGCCGACATGTGGCGCCGTCCTGAGGCCTGATCTCGCTGTGGTCTGTCACCGTGAGGGCCCACCGTGAGAGTTCCGGGCACTGCGGCCTACCTCGATCCTGGGGCGGAGGTTCATGGCTTTGGCCTGCCTGTTGACTTGATGTCACGGGTTGAATGCACTGAGCTGTTGATCGGTGAATTGGTTGTCCGGGGCGGGGGGTGCTCTGTGGGCGTGCAGGTGGAACCCGAGTGGTGGAGTTCGGGAGTCTGGAACGGGCGGCCGATTGGTGAGTTCCTCTGCCAGCGGGATGTGGCTGCTATTTTCCGTTTTCTCCATGCTCGCGGTGTGTCCTACGGCAAGATCGCGGCTCTCGTCGGCGTATCGCCTAACCGTGCCGCAGAGATCGCCAAGGGCGTTCGGCAGGTCACGGCTTACGAGGTGCTGGAACGGATCGCGATCGGCCTGTGCATTCCGCGTCCGGCCATGGGTCTCGGCCGGAACGAGGACGCGAGTGTGGTGCGGGATGCCAGCCGTTCGTCCGGTGCGGGCGGCGGGGCGGACCAGCCGTTAGCCGGTGAGGGGACCGGCGCCGAGACGAGCAGTCTCGCTCGGCTCCGTCTGGAACTGGACGAGGCTCTGGCGTCGGCGAGTGTCGCCCTGCGGCATCTTGAACTGATTGAGGAGTCAGCTGACGAGCACATGAGGGTCTATCCGTCTGCTTCGCCACGGGTGATGCTGTCACTGCTGGCCGGTGACTGCCGGGAGGTTCAGGTTCTGTCGCGTCGGCGGCAGCCGGCGGCGCTCCAGGCCCGGTTGTCGGGAGTGGCGGCGCTGTTGGCAACGATGTGTGCTGATGCGTTGATGCGGCTGGGGGATGTAAGGGAGGCTCGGCGGTGGTACCGCACGGCAATCCATGCGGCGGACGACAGTGGGCAGGGCCGGTTGAGGACACTGGTGCGGGCCCAAGCGGCGATGCTGCCGTACTACTTCGGGGATACGCACCAGACGGTCGCTATCGCTGAGGCGGCTCTGGGGGTCACTCCGACCGCATCGTCGTCGGGTGCCCTAGCTGCGGCGGGCCGGGCACGTGCCCTGGCCCGGGTCGGGGCCACCGAGCAGGCACGGGCGGCCATAGGGCAGGCGCAGCGGTTGTTCGACCAGGCCGGCGACGAGGACACCGATGTGGCGTTCAGATTTCCGGCGAAGCGTCTGCTGTTCTATCTCTCAGGGACGTACACGTGGCTTGGTGACACGAGTGAGGCGTACCGGGTCCAGGACGAGGCGTTACGGCTGTACGGGGCGGCTCCGGCGGTACCGATCGACGTCGCGCTCATCGCACTGGACAGGTCGATGTGCCTCGCACATGACCGGAGGGCGGTCGAAGCGGCGGTGACCGCGCGCGAAGCCGTAGCGGACCTGCCCGAGACGCAGCGGACGGAGATCGTTCTGACTAGGGCCACCGATGTGGCGTTGGCGATCCCCGAGCGGAATCGGTGCGGTGAGGTGGCTGCGTTGACGGACTACGTGCGGACGTGCCGCGAGCGCGCTCGTAGGCTTGGGACTGCAGCGGCCACACTCAGTCCTTAGGAGCTCGATGTTCGTCGAGGCGCGCACCCGACCGGTGCTCGCCGAGGTGTGTCATCGTCTGGGCTACTCCGACTCGGAGGCGATCCTGCTCCGGCACCACACCAACGCCGTCTATGCCGTCCGTGACGTGGTAATCAAGATCGCCCCGGGTGACCTTAGTCTGGAACGGGTGCGCGCGGTGGTAGCCGTGGTTCGCTGGCTGTCGAATCGACGCTTCCCCACGGCGGAACTCCATCCTCGCCTATCGCAGCCGTTTTGGGTGGACGGTCACGCCGTCACGGTCTGGCAGCGTCTGGACCCGGCGCACCGCCACCCGGTTACGGTCTCCGAACTCGGAACACTCCTGCGTGGCCTGCACGCCCTGCCCGTGCCGCCGTTGCCGTTGCCCGTTCTGCGACCGATCCACAACATCGAACGGTCCGTCGCCCGCTCGAAGATCCTGAACGGGGAGGAGCAGGATCTGCTGATGGGCCGGCTCGAGGTGCTGGCTGTCGGCTGGGAGGCGATGCGCTTCCCCCATGGTATGAGCCTGATCCAGTCCGACCCGCAGATCCGCAACGCGCTGCGGCGCTTCGACGGCACGCCCGTGCTAGCCGACTGGGACGGTGCCGCCATCGGACCCCGAGAGTGGGACATCGCCACGATTGCTGTTCATTGCCGGCGGTTCGACCCTCCCGGCCCCGCAGCCCTCGCTGACTTCACCGCCGCATACGGCTGGGATGCCACCTCATGGCCGGGGTTCGAAGAGCTGTGCCAACTCCGCGAACTGCAGATGATCGCGACCAACGCCCGCAAGTCCCGTCCCGGAACCGCGGCTGCCGACGAGGTGCACCGCCGAATCAGGGGCCTCCCCGACGACGGGGCGGGACTCCTTCGGTGGCGGATTCTGTGAACCCGTGTCGTCGCCGCGTGAAATCGGACCCTGCTGGGGCGTCTGAATTTGGACCCCTTTGCCTGTATGTGACCTTACTCAGTCGTTGGTCTTGGTGGATGGGGGGACGCGGCCGAGGTCGCGGTCTTTCAGTCGGTAGCTGTCGCCCTTCATGGAGATGACCTCGGCGTGGTGGACGAGGCGGTCGATCATGGCTGCGGCGACGACGTCGTCGCCGAAGACTTCACCCCACCGGCCGAAGGGCTTGTTGCTGGTGACGATCAGTGAGGCTCGTTCGTATCGGTTGGAGACCAGCTGGAAGAACAGGTTCGCGGCTTCGGCTTCGAAGGGGATGTAGCCGACCTCGTCGACGATCAGCAACGGGATCCGACCGAGCTTCACCAACTCGTCCTGCAGCCGGCCGGCGTGGTGGGCGTCAGCGAGACGGGACACCCATTGGGCGGCGGTGGCGAACGCGACCCGGTGTCCGGCCTGGCAGGCCCGGATCCCGAGGCCGATGGACAGGTGGGTCTTGCCGGTTCCGGGCGGGCCCAGGAAGACGACGTTCTCCTTCGACGCCACGAAGTCGAGGGTGCCGAGATGGGCGATCGTCTCCCGCTTCAGAGAGCGTTGGTGCTCGAAGTCGAACTCCTCCAGGCTCTTGCGGGCCGGGAACCTCGCGGCCCGGATGCGTCCCTCACCGCCGTGGGCTTCGCGGGCGGCGACCTCACGTTGCAGGCAGGCGGCGAGGAACTCCTCATGCGTCCACGACTCCGCCCGGGCCCGCTCCGCCAGGCGTTGCACCGACGCTGCCAGGGAGGGTGCTTTCAGGGCGCGGGTGAGGAACGCGATCTCCGAGGCGATGTTGCGGCTGGTCTTGGTGGCCATCACGCAGCCACCTCGACGTCGAGGCCGAACATCCGGTCGTAATCGGCCAGCCGGCGGTGTTCCACCTCGGTCGTGACCGCCGGCACCGGTGCCTGCCGGGCAGCGGTCCGCAGGTCAGCGGCGGCCTGGCGGTGAACCGGGTCGGTGATGCTCTGATGCTTCGCCCAGCACCGGTCATGCGGGCGACGAGGCGGTCCTCGCAGAACACCTGCACTCGATCGGCGTCGGCGACGACAGCGACTCGTCGGCCCACCGCCGCCGGATGCACCGAATAGTCGTTGCCGTCCAAGCGAACGTAATGATCGCGGGGCAGACGAGTGGTCAGCCGCCAACCGACCACCGGCGCCACCGGCGGCAGCGACAGCATCGCGGCCCGGTCAGCGTCCCACCGATCCACCGGCCGGCAACCCAACATCCGATGCCGGCGGTTGTTCGCCCGCACCAACCAGTCCGCCAACTGGGCGTTGAAGTCGGCCGGTGAGCCGAACCGGCGCCCGGGCAGGAACGACGTCTCCAGATAGCCGTTGGCCCGCTCGACCAGGCCCTTCGCCTCAGGGTCCGCCGGCCGACACTGGATCACCTTGATGCCGAGAGTGCCGCGGAAGGCATTCATCGCCTCAGTCAACTGCGGCCGTCCGGCCCGCCACTGCCCGACAGCGGACTCGTTGTCCCACACCAACGCCTTCGGCACCCGATCCCACCCAGCGATCAGCATCCAGTGCCCGACCAGCAGATCCGCCGACTGCCGCGACGGGATCATCACCGCCGACAGCCACCGCGAATACCCCGACACCATCACCAACACCGGAGGCCGACCGACCTGCCCGAACCCCAACGGCACATCCGCCGGCGGGAACCACAGATCACACTGCACCAGCTCACCCGGCAGATACTCCGTCCGCTGCGCCGGGTCCGGCACAACGAACAACGGCCGCAACAGGCGAACCCGCTCCTTGAGCACGGTCAACGACCGAGTCCAACCGATCCGCTCAGCGATCACCGTGGCCGGCATCGACGGCCACTGCGCCAGCAACTGCCGGATCTGCGGCTCCACCGCGTCCACGATCGAACCCTTCACCGGCCGCTGATACCTCGGCGGCCCCTCGGCGGCCAACGCTCGCCGAACCGTGTTACGACCCACCCCAAGCTTGCGGACGATCGCCTTGATCGGCATCCCCTCAGCCCGATGAAGACGACGGATCTCCGCCCAGTCCTCCATGCTCAACACCCCTCCGATCCGCGAAGAGGGGTCCAGATTCACCCGCCGATCGGGGGTCCGATTTCACGCGTCGCCGACAACCCGGACCTCCGGGTAGCCGCCATTGACCGGTTCATGGAGATCGGTGCAACTTAGGCACGGTGAGGTCCACCGTGACCCGCCACGCTGGGACTATCACCCATCCCGCCACGGAGCGATCGTGGACCTCGGGAATACGTAGTCGGCTCGGTCCCGAGAAACTCCGAGACCAAGTCGCCACCTGTGTCCCCGATCGGAAGCCATCACCGGTCGACGTAATGGCCCGAGGCAGGTAAGGCGCGGTACGGATGGCTCTCCCAGTCTCGCATCACCGTTCCCGCCCCTTTGGGACCCGTCTGCACAGGGGCAGGACGGGCCCTGCACCCAACCGGTCGCGGGTGCGCCAGTGCCAGGGGAACGCCCGGCAGCGCACCCCGTTCAAGGAGGTAGCGCCGATGCGGCGCAAGTGGTTCGCTCCCGCCGGCGACGGCCAACCTACAGTCCCTTCGGCCTCCATGGCCGACGAGTACCTGCCCTGCATGGAGCTGCGGGTCCGCCTCGCCGCGCTATGTCAGTGCGCGAGCGCGAAATGAGCCGCGGTGACGAACCCTGCGGCCCGGCCGACCGGTTTGCGTCTGCGCGGATGACCGATAAGCAGCACGCAGACGGCCGCACCTGTTTTCACTGCAAGCCCGACGGCATCTGCGAACAGAACGCCTGGGCGCAACAGGAACTCGCCCGCCATCTCGCCCGCCGCCCAGAGACTGCGGCCGCTGCAGCCATCTTGACGAGTGACTCAGAAAGGCCAGCCGCGTGCACGCACATCCCGGCGTAGCCGACGACGCCCCTCGGCATGTGCGCGTTCAGCCCATCGAGCCGCAGCGTCACGCCCGAGCTGTAGGCACCGCGCCCGCTCGGCCGACGCTGCTCGCTAACGAGTTCTGGTTCATGGCCCACGACGACCAGACCGGCCGGCCACGCCTGTTCGAGTCCGCGCTGAACCACGGCCTAGCCGCCGCGCTACTCGCCGAGCTGTACAACGAAGGCCGGATCACCTTCAAGCAAGGGCGAATCGAAGTGCTCCAGCCCTGGCCGCCGAGGGACTGGCTGCAACACGTCGTCCTTGACCGGCTGATCGCACAGCCGCAGCACAGCGACACCCGGACGTGGTTGGCGTTCCTGGCCGCCACCGCCAGCGAGCAGGTCACCGACCGCATGTGGCAGGTCGGGCTGCTGCGACAGCAGCAGGTCGGCCGGCTGTGGCGTCAACGCACCATCCACGTGCCGACCGACATGAACGTCGCTGCGTCGTCGTGGGCGCGGCTGTCGGTCGACCTGCGTTTCACCCGCCGCCTCAACTCCTTCGACGTGGTGCTCGCGGGCTTGGCCTTGCACACGCAGCTGGACAGGGCCCTGCTCGACGGTGCGTCGCTGGCCGTCCGTACCCACTTGCGTCAGGTGGTCGCGCAGGCCCCACAACCGGTGCGCGACCTGCTTGCTGACCTCGGCAGCGCGGTCGGCGGAAGCGTCCTGAGTCACCGCACCTGACGTGCGGTCGATCCCCCCATCCCTCTCGAAAGAGGCTTCATGCGTACATCGAAACCCGACACCGTCTCGGCTGTGCTGGCACGCGGCCGTCTCGGGATCCCGTCCGTGGTGTTCTTCGTCATCGCTGCGGCGGCGCCGCTGACTGTTGTCGCTGGTGGCGCGACCACCGGGTACGCCGTCACCGGCGTCGTCGGCATCCCCGTGTCCTACCTTGTTGTCGCCGCGATCCTGGCGCTGTTCGCAGTCGGCTACGTGGCCATGTCCCGCCGCATCGTCAACGCCGGCGCGTTCTACACCTACGTGACGCACGGTCTCGGCAAGCCGGCCGGCGTCGCCACCGCCTTTGTCGCGCTTCTGGCGTACAACGCGATGCAGATCGGCCTCTACGGCGGGTTCGGCGCGGTACTGGCCCAGTTCCTCCAGGACCGCTACGGGTGGAACATCACCTGGTGGCTGTGCGCGCTGGCCGCGTGGGCTGCCGTGACCGTTCTCGGGCTGTTGCGTATCGACCTCAACGGCAAGGTGCTGGCCGTCGTGCTCGTCGCCGAGTGCGCCGTCGCGGTCGTCTTCGACGTCGTCATGGTCAGCAACCCGGCCGCCGGCGGTGTCAGCTTCGGCACCCTTGCCCCGTCGCACATCTTCGCCGCCGGCATCGGCGCGGCGCTGGTCACCGCGATCACGGGTTTCGTGGGCTTCGAAGGCACCGTCGTGTTCAGCGAGGAGACGAAGGACCCGCAACGCACCGTACCGCGAGCCACCTACATCGCGGTGGCGGTCATCGGCCTGCTCTACGGGCTGTCCGCGTGGGCGATGTCCGTCGCCACCGGCCCCGACAACATCGTCGACGCCGCCCGCGCCGACGGCACCGACCTCATGTTCAACCTGGTGTCACCGCACCTCGGCAGCAGTGTCGTCACCGTCGGCCGGGTCCTGTTCATCTCCAGCCTCTTCGCCGCGTTGCTGGCGTTTCACCACACCGTCGCCCGGTACCTGTTCGCCCTCGGCCGCGAGCGGGTCCTACCCGCGTGGCTGGGCCGCACGAGCCGCCGCACCGGCGCACCGAAGGCCGGCTCGATCGTCCAGAGCGTCATCGCGGTAGTCGTCCTCGCAGGCTACGCGGTGGCCGGCGCCGATCCAATCGTGCATCTGTTTTTCTGGATCACCGTCACCGGCGGACTCGGCGTGCTGATCCTGATGACCGTCACCTCCGCCGCGGTGGTCGCGTTCTTCGCCCGTACCCCACACCGCGACGGCCTGTGGCGCACCGCGATCGCGCCGCTGGCCGCTGCTGGCGCGCTGGCCGCCATCCTCGTCGTCACCATCCAGGAGTTCGACGTCCTGCTCGGGGTCGCCGCGACGTCGCCGCTGCGCTGGTGGTTCCCCGCCGCCTACGGCATCGCCGCCGTCCTCGGCACCGTCTGGGCGGTGACCCTGCGCGCCACCCGCCCCGACGTGTTCACCGCGATCGGCCTCGGCGCGGACAGCGCCACCGCGCCAGTACGCACCCCCGACGCCACCCGCCAGCCGGTCTGACCAGGGAGTGACCTTGCAATTGAACAGCACCCTCACCGTCCGCCAGGCCACACCCGACGACGCCGGCCCGCTCATCACCGTGCTGGTGGAGGCGTTCCTCAACGGACCCGTCGCCGACTGGCTCGTCCCCGACCTCGACGAACGCCGCGCGGTCTACTTCCGCTACTTCACGCTCGTCTTCAACCACGGGCTCCAGCACGGACGCGTGGACACCACCAGCGACCTGTCGGCCGTCGCGATCTGGTACACCCGCGACGAGGTCCCACTGCTGGTATCAACCGACCACTACTACGAGGTGGAGAAGGCCACCGGCAAGTACGCACCGAAGTTCCTGCTGCTCGACGCCATCTTCGAAACACACCACCCACACCACCCACACGACTACCTCGCCTACGTCGCCGTCGACCCACGCCACCACGGCCAAGGCATCGGCTCGGCCCTGCTCACCAGCGCCCACCAAACACTGGACGCGACCCACCGGGCGGCCTACCTGGAGGCCAGCAACACCCGCAACAGAGACCTGTACCTGCGCCTCGGCTACCGCCAAGGCGCCCCGATCCACCTGCCAACCCAAGGACCGCTGATCTGGCGGATGTGGCGCGGCCAACCGACCGACGGCACCCCCGCACCGTTCCCGACGGACCTCCTACCACGCAGGCGGCCACTGTGAGCGGCCCCGCCCTGGGCACGGCCATCCGCCCGGCGACACCCCACGACGTCGCCGCGATCACGGTTCTGCTGGCCGGCGCACTCGACGGCGACCCCGTCATCCAGTGGCTGCTGCCCGACCCCACCGAGCGCATCACCGTCCTGCACCGCCTGCTCGCCGTCGATATTGACCACGCGATCGAAACCGGGACCGTCGACGTGACGCTGAACCTCTCGGCGGTCGCCGTGTGGCGCATACACGACCCGGACGCCCCGCGATGGCCGCTCGGGGACCACCATTTGAAAACCTTCGCCGGCACCGCAGCCCACCGCCTGGTGGAGCTCAACTCCGCCATCGACAGTTACCGATCATGGGTGCCGCACCACTGGCTGACGTGGCTCGCCGTGCACCCCGCCTACCAGCGACAGAGCCTCGCCGGCGAACTGCTGCGCCGACACCACCCCGTCGTAGACGGCACCGGATGGCCGGTCTACACCGTGGTAACCACCGAAGCGGCTCGGGACATGCTCAGCCAGCAGGGATACCACGCCGCCATGCCGCTGAGCCTGCCCAGCGGACCGAAGCTCTGGCCCCTGAGCAGAAGGGCCCGCCCGGTCCGCTCGACAGCCGCTTGCCGCCACTGCTGATCAACGCGTCCCGCCGATCGGCGCCAGGCCGCCGCCATGCTCCGGCGCCGTATCGCCACCACCCAGGGAGGAACCACACAGAATGCTCATGCCCCGACAAAACGCTCCCACCCGCCTTGTGGCGGGTCTTCTCGGCAGCGTTCTGCTCACCGCCTGCCAGTCGGGCCCGCCAACCGGCCGGTCGACGTCAACACCAGCATCGCCGTCGCAACCGCAACCGCAACCGCCCACCCTCTTGCCGCCCTCGGTCGACGCCGGACCGAGTCTCACCGCGCAGCAACGCCTGACAGCCTTGGCCGCCAGCATCGCCGCCACCCCCGCCGACGACACCACTGACCGGCCCTACACCTACCTACACCTGCAGATGTGGAACCGCGCCACCAACGCGATCACCCGCACCAACCTGCGACGCTGGCGGCGCGGCGCGGACAGCTCCGGACGCGAGACCACCCGCCGCCTACCGGACCTGCTCGGCGTCGACCACCACCCCGACCCCGACGAGCGAGAACTGTTCGCACACGCCCCACAGAAGACCACCCAGTACGGGCGGGGCACGCTGCGCCACTACCTGCCCGAGCCGCCGCCCACCGACACCACCGCACTGGCCCACGCGCTCGCGCCACCGATACTGGCCAACGAACCCGCGTACCCCCTCCTGCTCGCCTCCGGCATCGTCGGACTCGCCACCAGCCAATACCTCAACCAGGAACAGCGGACCGCGACCCTGCGACTCCTGGCTGGCATCCACACCATCACCTACCAGGGCAAGACCACCGACATCGCCGGCCGCACAGGCCTGGGCTTCGCAGTGACCGCCGACGGGTCAACCTGGCAACTGATCTTCGATGGTCGCACGGGCGAACTCCTGACCGCCCACGAACGTGTGACCGGCAAACGACCGGGCCTGTTCTCGTACGTGCTCATCCTCGAACGCGGCCACACCACCACCGACGCTGACCTGCCCGGAAACCACGTGGGCGACGTCCTGCCAAGCACTGCCCAGAACGCTGCCAGGACCGCAGGGCTGGTCTGATGAAGCGGCTACGTATCGGCTACAGCTGCTGCGGATTTCTGGGCGACGGCGTGGTGGATACGCCCGACGGCTCGCGGTCATATCGCCGGCCGCTGCTCGACGAGCTGCAAGCCGCCGGCCACCGGGTCACCTTGCTGCAGGCCAACCGCGACCTCACCGAGGCTGGCCTGGACCTTCGTAACTACTACGATTTCAGCGACGCGGCGCCCGACCTCGACGTGCTGATGTTCGAATGGCGGTGGCCCCTGCCCGGGCGCAACACCACCGCGTGCGGGTCGCCTGGGCACACCTGCGATCTGCACCGGCAGACCGAGCTGATCGAGCGGTACACGCTCGCCGGCGTACCAACCGTCATCTGGGACCTGGACCGGCAACTCCGCGCCGATGACCCACTGCGCAGACTACCGAACGTTCGCGTGTGCGAGTTCGCTGTCCGGCCCACACCCGGCGCCACCACCATGCTGTGCCCGGTACCCGACCAGCTACTCGACAAGGCCGACGCATACGAACTGGCCAGAATCCACCGCCCGCTGCCACTGGTGTACATCGGCAACCAGTACGACCGCGACGACGCGTTCGACCGCTACTTCGCCAAGGCCGCCACACACCTCAGGCACCAGGTCGCGGGAAAGTGGACCCGCGTCGACGCGTGGCCACACGTCAACTTCACCGGCCGGTGCGCCTTCAGCGAGGTCGATGCCATCCACCGCCGGGCCCTCGCCACGGTCATGCTGCTGCCACACCGGTACGCCCGAGCCGGGCACATCACGCAACGCCTGTTCGAGGCTCTCCTGGCAGGGTGCCTGCCGCTGATGCCCGCCGACGTCGTCGACGGCGAGAACTTCGTGCCCCGCGATCTGATCGTCGCCGACAGCCACGACGTCGTGCAACGCGTCGAGCACCTGCAGCGCATCGCCGGCACGTTGGAGCACGCCGGTCAGCTGTGGCGCGCTCTGCAGTACCTCCATCCGATGCGGCTGTCCCGCCAGGCAGCCGTACTCCAACAGGTCATGTCCGACCTCACCGCCGAGTAGGGGAGACGCCCATGGTCTTCGGGCCCACGTACACCAACTTCGAGCAGGCGTACCTGGCCGTGCTGAACGAGGTGGTCAACCGGCACCAGTTCGATACCGCCGGCCGCGGCAAAGACGCCTTGGAGGTGATCAACAGCAGCTTCACCATCACCAACCCGACCGACCGAATCCTGTACCTCGCTGCCCGCAAGGCGAACATCGTGTTCAACCACGCCGAAGCCTTGTGGTACCTGACTGGCCGCGACGACGTCGAGATGATCGGCTACTACGCACCGAAGCTGCACGCCCTGTCCGCCGACGGCATCCACCTCGCCGGCACCGCGTACGGGCCGAGCCTGTTCCGCCCCACACGCCCCGACGCCCGCAGCCAGTTCGACCGCATCGAGGAACTGCTGCGCAACGACCCGGACACCAAACGGGCCGCGATGCCCATCATGCGCCCGGACGAACTGGTCGACCCGGCCAACCCCGACGTCGCCTGCACCCTCGGCCTGCAGTTCCTCCTGCGCGGCGGCGAGCTGCACATGTCGGCCTACATGCGGGGCAACGACGCCGTCATCGGCCTGCTCGGCGACACCTTTGCCTTCACCTTCATCCAGGAGTTCACCGCCGGTCGTCTCGGCGTGCCCGTCGGCACCTACGCCCACCACGTGGGGTCGATGCACGTCAACAAGCTCGACGTCGACAAGGTTCACGCGATCCTCGACGAAGCCGCCCGGCCCGCGCCCCGCCGCCACTTCCACGTCGACCCGATGCCCCCTACCAGCTGGGACGACATCCGCGAGGTCGCTCGCTGGGAAGAGCTCCTGCGCACCGACCACGATCAGCTCACCCCCGACAAGCTCGCCAGCCTGCCCATCGCACCGTACTGGCGGCACATCCTCGCGCTGTTCGAGGTGTACCGGCAGATCGTGCACCGGCCCGGCACGGCGGTGACCGCGGAGGCCATCGCCGAGCTGCACCCCGGGCATTGGTGGCTGGCCGCCGAACGCTGGCCCGGCCGCGTGCCACCGTTCGTGTCCACCCGGCGGCCGTGATGGGCAACCTCGAGAACGTCGACTGGTCTCGGTGGAGCGTCATCCTGCTCAAGCCCGACTGTATCCGGCGGGGCCTCACCAACGAGCTCCTCAACTGGTGCAGCCAACTCGTCGCCATCGTCGACCGGCGCATCGTCATCCCCACCGAAGATCAGGTCTTCGCCCACTACGACGACATGTTGCCGCTGTCCGATCAGCTCGGCCGCGACGTGGCCGCCGAGCTACGCCGCATCTTCATCGGCAACCGCGTCGGTATCGCTCTCGGCTACGGCCAGGACGCGGCGCCGAGACTGCGGCGCATCGTCGGCCCCACCGACCCTGCCAGCGCCGCTGCCACCACGGTCCGGGGCCGTTACGCCAAGGACACCCTCGACAAGGCGATCGCCGATGGCCGCCTCGTCGACAACCTGATCCACACGTCCGACACCACCGACGTCGTCGAGCGTGACTTCCACATTTGGTACGGCCCCGAACACGCGCACCTGCTGCGCGCGCCCATCCAAGGAGGCACCCGATGACCCTCGTACCCACCGACCTCACCGGCGGCCCCCGCCACCTACCGCTGCTGGCTGCGGAGAAACAGGCCACGCTCGACCCGTACATGGCCCAGTGGGTGGGCTACCGCAAGTCCGGCCTGTCGCTGAACCACATCATCGGCTGCCCACTGGACTGCGGGTACTGCGTCAGGCATTTCTGGGGCAACTTCGAGGTGAAGAAGCCGCACCTGCTGATGCCCACCGATGAGGCGATCCTCGGGCTGATCACCCACGAGGCGTTCCGGCCGCACATCACCCCAATCCAGCTGTTCAACAAGGCCACCGATCCGTTCCTGCCCGGCGTCAAACCCCACCTCTTCCAGGTACTCCAGGCCCTCGACGAACGCGAGTACACCAACCACGTCCTGATCATCACCCGCTTCAAGGTCACCGCCTCCGACATGGCAGCGCTGGAGAACCTCAAGTACCTGAAGGTCACCCTGCTGTTCACGTACTCCGGCATCCAGGACGACCGGGTGGAGCCCATCACCAAGAGCGCCATCACGATCAACTCGATCTACACCGCGATTACGAACAAGCAGCGCACCGGCGTGGTCTTGTACTGGCGGCCCATCGTCCCGGGCTGGAACACCGCCCCGGAGACCATCGACCACGTCCTGGAAGTCGGCGGCGACGTCGACGCGATCGTGTTCACCGGCTACTACCACAAGCCGGAGAACGCCGAGTACCTGCGCTCTCTCGGCGTGACGGTGCCGTACGGTGACGACTACGCCCGCCGCAAGACCATGCCCGCCGACATCGACAAGCTGATCGTCAACGCGTGGCAGGCATCCGGGATCAGCACCCCGCTGTTCCGCAAGACTTCCTGCGGCGTCGCCTACGCCCACGATGTCGCCGACTACAACGGCCACTGGGGCGTCCGCGAAATCTGCGACATCTGCCCCCAGAAGCAGAAGGACTTGTGTATCGCCGACTACAAGGAACCCACCGAGCAGGAGGTGCTCCAGGTCCTCGCCCAGCTCGGCTACGACAGCAGCGTCCTCGTCGAGCCAGGCCACGTCTGGACCCACGGCCTGGGGGAGCAGCGCCGGTATGCCGTCCAGCACGCCATGCGCCACCAGATCTGGGAGCTGGACCAGCCTCACTTCCTGCACGCCCACGGCCGCCAACTCCTCGGCCACGAGATAGATCCGCAGCAAGCACAGAAGTTCGAGACGGTGCGGGCAGCGTTCGCGCACAGCGCGCAGTATGAAGACGACTGACCACGGAGGATGAGCATGAGTGGCAGCCCGAGCGATCCGTGGACCCTCGCGCACCTTGTCGCAATCGACCTGGAAGGCACCGGCCCCCAGGACGGCGACAACGAGGCGATCGTGGAGATCGCGGTCGTTCCCATCGTCGCCGGGCTGCCGCATCTGCCCACCGCCCTGAACACCCTCATCAGTCCCGGCCGACCCATCGGCCGCCGGCCCTGGCTGTCACCCGGCATCACCGACGCCGCACTGCGCACCGCACCGGCCCTCGCCGACTTCGCACCGGCCCTTGCCACCCGGATCAACGGCAACTACCTCGTCGGCCACAACGTCACCGTCGACTGGCGGCTGCTGCACCGACGCCTTCCAGAGCTACGCCCAGCCGGCCTCATCGACACACTGCGGCTATCCCGCGCACTCACCCACGGCCACCGACACAGCCTCAGCGCCCTTGTCGACGGACTGAAACTCACCGCGGCTGTCAACGCCGCCGCCCCAGACAGCCAGCCGCACCGGGCACTATGGGACACCATCGCCACCGCAGTGCTGCTACCTGTACTGATCAAGCAGCGATGGAATCACGCACCTACGCTGGTTGAACTCGTTACCACCGTCGGCGTACCGATGGACATGCGAGCAGCCGGTGCCGCCCCGCCACAGCAACAACCCGGACTGTTTTGATCCTGCCGGGAGCCTCGCCTGTGCTCTCCCTGACAGTGCAAGCGCGCGGCGTAACACTGCAGTCCCGGGCTGAGTGCGATCCGCAAACGAGCAAGAGGACCTTCGGCGTCACGGGCGGTGGCGCCAGGGCCCGGGACCTGCCCCTCGCCACGCGATCACTCGCTGACGGCCGACAGGCGCGGCGGTTCGCCGCCAGTCATGAGAAAGGCAACTGCCAGCTGGATAGCCGTTTCAGGCCGAAGTTGTAGGTACTCGGCCGGGTACTCGGTGGGCACTCCGCCGAAATCGTATTGGAGTCCCTCGGTTGGGGATTCCGCTGTGGGGTCGTTGAGGTAGCCGCCGTCGTCGGCGATGTGTACCGCGAAGGCGTGGGTGGGGTGACCGAGCCCGATCTGGATGCCGGGTGGCAGGTCGTCGGGGTCGTCGTTGGTTTCGCTGAAGATGGTCAGCACGACGGGCTCGCCGGCCTGCTGGATCTCGCGAAGGAGCGTTTCCAGGGCGTGGGGGTCGGTCAGCTCGACCTCGTGGTTGTCGCGCTGGTCGCCCCGGTCGTAGGTCCAGGTCACCTTCATGCGATCGCCTTTCCGTTGCCGGTGTAGGTACGCCAATGGCGTACCTGCCCGTCATCGTCGCGTACGTAGACAGCCAACTGTGCGCCGGCCGGCAGCAGCCGGGAGAGGATCTTCTCGCAGCCATAGGGGGTGTAGTCACACGGCGGATTGTTCGTCACGACAGCCGCCTCGGTGACGTGGTCGCGGCGCATCCGGGCGGCAAGCTTGGCCTCCAGATGGTCGGTCGTGGTGGCGATGAGCTTGTAGGCCGGCTTCAGGTCTGCGGCGGCGGCCGGGTCACGGCCAGACCTCATGGGTATCCACTTACCACCGATCAACGCCACACCGGAGGTAGGATCCTTGGCCTGCCGTCGGGGCAGGTCCAGAGCGGCATCCGTCAACCCTTCGGGCAACGGATCGGCTGGAGCAGGCGCCTTCGTTGCATTCGCAGAAGAGTCGCGTGCGGCGGGTGGCCGGCCGATGTCGCTACCACCGTCCGTGATCAATAGTCCCAGGTCACCGACCTGCCTAGCCTGCGCCAGCGCCGCTTCTACGTGCTGCCGAGCCTCGGTCCCACGTGTCCGGACAGCCGCGAGGACCTGCAGCATCTGCTGTAGGCGCGACAGCGTCGGACCGGGCTGTCCTCCCTGCAACGCCGCTGTGACCAGTCGTCGCGTGTCGTTGAGCGCGGACGCCGCCGCCGTGATGTGACCGTCGGCGGCGGTGAGCGCGGCCACCACCGGCGTGAGCGCGGCGATTGTTTCCTGCGGCGATGGCTGCTGCGCTACGGCGCTCAGCGACCGCGACGCCTCATCCAGAACCTTATCGGCCTCCGCTAGGCGAGACGTAGCCTGCCGGAGCGCTTCTCGGGCGCGAGCCAACCCCACAGCGATGCCGGCGAAGCCGGAGGCCACTGCCCGGGCGGTGATCTGCTCAATCGCTTGGTCGACAGCTGCGGCCTCGTACTGCGCTCGGTCTGCACCTGCCGTCATCGCCTGCAAATCTGCGCCAATGGTGTCGATCAGCGACATCGCACCACTTTCCGGCTCCGAGTCCATACCGAACCGTGGCAGTGTAGGAACGAGTATCGGTGGAACACAACCAATGATTGGTCGGTTCCCGGCCGGGAATCTCATTCCTCTTGCGGGCCGGCAGGCGTCAGGTCGACTTCCTCGCGCCACTATGGAGCGGTGGTCAGGCGCTGCCGGTCGGCGCACGCCCAGCTATCAGCAAATCTTGCCAGATGCAGATCCACCTCACTGCGAATCCTCGGATGGGCTGATGCGTCCTGCTATTCCATCAAACTTCCTGCGGCGCTCGACGGGCAGCGCCGCGCGCACCTCGGCGATCACCGTGGGCAAGATCCGCTTTCGGTCGGTCTTCTTGGCGTGCCGCTCGAAGATCTGCCACATCGTCCATAGATGCTGCACGTTCGAGGTACCGCCGATGCGGGCGCACTGCACGGCGTGGTTGAGTGCGCGGAGGGCGAGCGTGAATGCGACCTCGGGGTTGTCTGATTGTGACTGCACCTCGGCCAGCGTGCTCAGGGCGCCCCGGCCGACCAGGATTGACGGGCGTCACCGTCGAGCCCGTGCAGGAAGGCGAGATCGATCGAAGCGTGCTGCGGGACGTGGGCCTCGAAGACTTCAGTCATGGCGGGATCCCTCCTGGTGGTCAAAGTTTACGCACCGTTTCAGGCAGGCCCCGATGTCGTAAACCTTGCTCGGCAGGCGTGCCGCACGGTCTGCAAGCTCTCGACCGGCATCTGGGACGGGCGGCGTGGCGCGGGAAACCGGGCCTTCGTGGCTGGATCGTCTGAGGTGCGCCGTCGCCTCTTTACGTGGATGGCGTTCGATGGACATGCTTGTAGGAGACGGTCAATGTCTCATCCCTTGACGCCGAGGAGGCCTACCGTGCGAATCTCTCGATTCCTTCCCCAGCCTGGCCGCGCCGCGCGTTGTGCTGCGGCGATCGTGATGGCGGTGGGCGTCGGCGCAAGCGTGGTCGTCGTGAGTGCTGCGCCGGCGTCGGCGACCCCGCCGGGTATCCCGTCGAAGTCAACCGCGCAGTCGCGGCTCAACGCTCTCACTGTCAGGGCCGAGGGCTCGACGACCGGGTACTCGCGGGACAAGTTCCCGCACTGGACCACCATCAGTGGCACCTGCAACACCCGGGAGCAGGTTCTTAAGCGCGACGGCACCTCCGTTGTCGTGGACAGTTCCTGCGCGGCGGTGTCCGGGCGCTGGTACAGCCCGTACGACGGAGCTACCTGGTCCGCCGCCTCCGACGTCGACATCGACCACGTTGTGCCGTTGGCCGAGGCGTGGCGCTCCGGGGCGAGCGGGTGGACGACCAGCCGGCGGCAGAGCTTCGCCAACGACCTGACCGGTCCGCAGTTGATCGCGGTCACCGACAACGTCAACCAGGCCAAGGGTGATCAGGATCCGTCGACCTGGCAGCCGCCGCAGTCGGCCTACCGGTGCACCTACAGCAAGATGTGGATCACCGCGAAGTACAGCTGGGGTTTGGCTTTGCAGTCGTCGGAGAAGTCCGCGCTGCAGAGCATGCTCAACACCTGCGCGTCGTGACACGAACCCCTCCTGCGGTAAAAGGTCGACAGGCGTTGAGGTGACTGTCGTCTGTGCGCGGGAACGGTGCGGGGACCGGATTGGTGCCGGCTCCCGCACCGATGGCGTCACGCACGATCGTCGTGCCCGCACCTGCGCGCCACGTCATGCGCATTGCCCTCGTCAGTCCTCAGCGGGCCCGGCATAGCGGTACACCGGTGGGCTGTCCTGCGCGTCGTCGCGGACGTATCGGTGCTCGACCGGCTGACTCGGGTGATCGGCAGCGCCGAAGTAGAAGCCGACCTGGAGGAGCAGCACCACCTGTGGCAGTGTTCCCGCCTTACTCACCTCGACCGGTGCGAGGCGTCCGTCGGCCGGACCACCCAGAAACCAGGCCTCGACTGCGGACATCAGCGACTGCCCGCCATGTTGACGATCACGGTCATGAGTCCCACGACCGCCGTGATGGGGCCTCTGGCTGCGGTCACACCGGCCACCCGGGCAGGGTGGTCCGGCGCTGTCCATCTTCCGGCTCGAGGTGCCCGCAGTCCGTCAACGCTGGTCATGCTCGTGTCCTCTCGACTTCTGCGGGCCGACGCCGTGGTGATGGCCCTGCAGTACCTCACCAGCAACCGGCGCGGGCACGCTGCCCCGAAGGGGCAGTTTGTGGATAACTGAGCATCCTGTGGAGGAATTCATGGAGCCGGGAACCTCCGGCGCAGGTCGACCAGGGTTTGACTGGATCCACCGACATCACGACGAGTTCGGCTGCGGTACATCTACTCGCGCACCTCGCGGCGCGGGTCGCGGAGGCGGACCACGGTGAAGCACATGAAGGTCGAGTTCGACGGTAGTTGCCTGCTGCAGACCGGAGGCTCTGACCGGGTGGTGGACGACGTCGAGCGGGCCTGGTTCGTCGAGCATCCGCAGCGGCGGTACTGCGGTGACCGGTAACTGAGCATGCGGAAGTGTGAGGCGGCCCGGCCTAGGAAGAGGCGTTCGTTGGGGGAGATGCCGTGGTGGTTCGGTTGGGGTTTCGCTGATCCGCTGATCGGGGGCCACCCTCACCTCATGGCAGTCGCGGGCAGTGATGCGTGGGTGACAGCCCCGTGATCATCGTGCTTGACTGGGGTCTATGCGGTCGGGGGAAGCGCGGCTGGCGATTGACTGGGGCAGTGCCAGCACTACGGCGGTGTTGGCGTGGCCTGACGGGACATGGTCGCCGTTGACGTTCGGGGTCGAATCGGCGCTGTCCAGCGCGGTGTTCCTGTCCGAGGACGGCGGCGTCATCACGGGGCAGCTGGCCTGGCAGGCCGCGGCCGGGCGCCCGGAGCGTTTCATTCCGTCTCCGCGCCACTCGATCGAGCAGCAGGTGGCGCTGCCCGGTGGCGAGGTCGACGCGGTGGACCTGGTCGCGGCAACGTTGCGGCAGGTGGCTGAGCGAGCTGGCGCCGTCGCCGGTGGCGAGATCGAGGATGTGCGCCTGGTGGTGCCGGCTGGCTGGGGGCCGCGGCGGCGTACCTGGTTGCGGCACGCGGCGCATCGGGCGGGCTTGCCGCAGCCTCGTCTGGTGGAGGCACCGGTGGCCGTGGCGACCCGGTTGCTGGCATCAGGTGTGCAATTGCCGGTCGGGTCTTATGTCGTGGTGTGTGATGTAGGTGGCGGCGCGGAGGTGAGCGTCCTGCGGCGCGGGCCGGCCGGGTTCGAGGTCCTCGCCACCCTGTCCGATGCGTCCGCTGGCGGGTCCGCCGTCGATGACGCGTTGATCGGCGCGCTCTCCGGCGGTGAGCCGAACGCGCCGGTTCCGGACGGGCCAGCGTCGGACGGTGCGCGGTGGGTGCTGCTGGCCAGTGCCCGCGCGGCGAAGCATGCTCTCGGGGAGCATCCGGCGGTGACGGTGACGGTGCCGGGTGGGCCTGCGGTGGTGGTGAACGGCAGTGTGCTGGAGCAGGCCGCGCGGCCGGTCGCGCAGCGCGTCGCCCAGTTGGCCGTCGAGGCGGTCGCTGCGGCGGAGGTGGATCCGGCCGAGGTCGCCGGCCTGTACGTCGTGGGTGGCATGGCTGATGTGCCAGCGGTGGCCGAGGCTCTCGCCGAGCGTGTGGGTGTGGCGCCGGTCGTGCTCGCCGATCCAGCGATGGCCGCCGTCTGCGGAGCGGCGGACGCGGGCGCGGCGAGCGTCAGGGTCGGGGCGGAGGTGGTGGAGTCGCCGGTGCCGCCGGTGCGGCGGGCGGTGGCGATCACGGTGCCGGGCTTCGCGTCGCTGGCTCTAGTGGCGCAGTTCCTGCTCACGGCGCAGTGGAATGGCTGGTACTTGCACCGGTGGGCACTGCTCAACTGGGGTGAGCTGGCGATGGCGGCGGTGTTCGCGCTGGTCGCCGCCCTTGGGGCGGGCACAGTGATCGCGTCCGTGCTCGCCGCCCGCCCCGGCGAGGCACCGGCGTCCGCGGGTGGGCAGGTCGGCACGGGCATTCTGGCGTCGATGTCGTTGGGTGTGGCGGTGGCCGGGCTGTACGCGGTGGTGGGCAGCGTCTACATCGGCCAGGAGGTGGGTTCGTTCCTGCGGTGGGCTTTGCTGCCGATCGCACCGGTGGTCGTGGTCGCTACGGTGATGGCCGTGGTCGCCGCCCGACAGTGGCGCCAACCCGTGGGCGGCTGGTCGCAGGTGCTGGCGTTTCCGACCGGCTCGGTGGTGTGCGCGGCGGCGGGGATGGCGCTGATCCAGTACTCGCTGACGGCGGAGCGGTGGCCGGATCTGGTGTTGTGGATCGATGCCGCCGGCCGCGTTGGTGGGCTGTTGCTCGGTGTCGGGGTGGTGATGGCGGTCGTGTCCACGCCGTTGCTGCGGCTGATCCTTGCCGCTCCGGTGGGGGTGATCAGCGCGGCGATCGTCAGCCAGGCCGCATCCGGGATCCTCGGGATCATCTACGCGACCGCGGTCGCCGTGTGGTGGGCCCGCCAGGTGTGGGCGCGCGTCATCCGCCCCGCCCGGCCGCCGGTGCGCACACCGTGACCACCACCATGCTCCTGAGGGTGGCGGCGTGCCGTGAGGGTGAGTGAGATGCGCTGGCCGCGGCAGGTGGCGTACCTGCTGGTTCTTGCGGTGCTGCTTGTCGGTCCGCCGGTGGTGTTGGTCAGGGTTGTCGGCTGGCCCGCGAACGGTTGGCCGGACCTGCGGCAGTGGGTGGCGCAGCCGCTGACCGCGCAGACCCTGGCCGTGGCGTTGACCGTAGCGGCGTGGGCGGTGTGGTTGATGCTCGCCGCCACGGTCGCCGTCCGAGTGGCTGCGCGGGCACGGGTGGGTGCACGGTGGCTGGGCAGGGTTCCGTTGCCCACCCCGTTGCAGGCCACCGCCACCGGCTTGGCTGGCGCCGCCGCGTTCGGGACCGGCGCCCACACCGGAGCTACCGCTGTCGGGCCGCAGGTTGCGCCGCCTGTGGCCGTCGGGACTCTCGACCAGCCAACCGATCCCGACGCAAACGGCGTCGAGCGCCTCGACGGCGTGTCGGAGATCGGCGACGCCGGTGGGGTGGTGCTGCGGGGAGGCTGGCTACCCTGGGAGGTCGCCGAGCAGGTCGCTGCCGCCGCCGGTTTGGTGTGGCTGCGCCGCCGACGCACCTACCAACCCCACAAACCACGAGATGCACGCGACGATACGGACCTAGCGCCGCTGCCGGAGACCGTCACCACTGTCCAGGCCGCCCTCGTCGCCCCCACACCACCGGCCCGAGCCACCGGAACCGCGCCAGCCGGGCCCGCAGGATCGATCGCGTCGCTTCCGCCGGGCCGCATCGCATTGACTGGCCCGGGTGCCCTCGCCGCAGCCAGAGGCATGCTGGTCACCGCCGCTCTCGCCAATCTGCGCCACCCTGCGGCATCGGCACCCCTCGTGATCACCCGCGCCGCTTCGCGAATGCTGCTCGACGCTGACATCGAGGCGCAGCCGCTGCCCGGCGTGCAGGTGGCAGGCAGCGTCGACGACGCCGGGGTACTCCTCGCGTCGGCGGCCGCAGCCCGGCAGAGGTCTGGACGGGAAGACACCAGCCCACCAGTGCTGATCTGCGAGTCCGCACCGGACAGCGGACCGCTGGCAGTGGCGTTGGGGGCGTGCGCCGTAACCGCTGTGTTCCTCAGTGCCGGTACCGCCGAGGTGACCGTGCACGTCAACGCAGCCGGCCACACCCACGACCCGCACCGATCCGGCTGGATAGGGCCACGGCTGTGCGTGCTCGACCCGCTGGCAGGCGCCGACCTGATCGCCGTGATCACTCAAGCACACCCGGATGACGCAGACCCCGCTGCCGGATCAAGGTCCGCGACCGTGACCACACCCGAGCGACCGCGCGTCCCTCGCCAGGCGACCGGCGAGCGTCACGCCCACCTGCTCGAGCGTGCCGCCGCCAGACAGATTGATCTGCGGGTTCTCGGTGAGTCAACCCTGATCGCCGACGGCACACCCGTGCCGATCCGGCGCAGCGCCGCCCTGCAGGTTCTCGTCTTCCTCGCCGTGCACCCCAACGGAGCCAGCAGCCAGCAGCTCGTCGAGGCCATCTGGCCGGGCCTGCCCGCCCACCGGCTCACCGGCCGCCTCTACACCACCCTCAGCGACCTGCGAACAACGGTACGGACGGTCTGTGGACTGACCGTCATCGACCACATCGACAACCGCTACCGCCTCAACGTCGGCTTCTGCGATGTCGATCTATGGCGGCTGCGTACCCTGGCCGCGCACGCCGTCACCGCCGTCACCAGCCCGGCCACCGCCTGGCAGGCAGTCGTTGACACCTACACCGGTGACCTCGCCGCCGGCCACCAGTGGCCATGGCTAGACCCGGCGCGGGAGACCACCCGCCGCCACGTCCTGGACGCCTACGCCGCTATCGCAGCTGTCGAGCCGGACCCGCGACGCGCCCTCGAATTCCTCCAGGCCGGCATCCGCGTAGACCCCTACAACCAGGCCCTACACCAGCAAGCGACCGAGATCCTCACCGCACTCGGCGAACACCACACCGCCACCGAGCTGGCCGGCATCTACAACCGTCGCCTCACCGCCGCAGGACTCCCACCCACCGACGCCCATCACCCCCTGTCGGCCGTACGGCCTAATGTGCAAAGCCAATACAGCTGACCGTCCACAGCGTTTGTGCAAATGAACGATGAGACGAGCGGAGACATGGCCGACGCTTCGACCGCCCGCGAGTTTATCAGCGGACCAGCGAGACCCCCGCTTGTCCCGCGTTGTTGTGCTCGGGCGGCAGCGAGACCGGTTGGCGGACGTCATGGCGTTCCATTACCAGCGAACCGGCATCGACAGTGCGACGCATCCGCTCATGTGCATCAGCGCGGCTCTGGGTACGAAGTGCTTGGCTGGCGGGAGGCGCAGTAGGCAGAAGTCCATCAAACTGTGGGCGGTCCTGATCGCGATGATTCTGCCTTTATTGGTCAGGAGGAAACGGGTCTCGTGCGACCTGTCAACGTGGTCGTTGGTTTCCTCGCCGCCTTGGCGATGGCAACTGCCGTGCTGCTGTAGAAGAGCGTTATCGTGAGCGGTGCCGTCGACGGTCAGCACGACGACCGCGGCACCCATCGATACACAGTTGGCCGCGGGTGGCGTTCGTACGCGTACATCGATCGCGAGCTAGTAAGCCTGGTAAAGGTAAAGGCGGCCGCCAGGCTATCTGATCGAGGGTCCCGGCGCTCTTATTGAAGAGTCGAACGGATGTCGGCGATGAGATCGAGGCATCGCCCGCCAAAGACCGCCACCTGCTTGAGGCGCGCGAACGCCGAAAGGTAGGCGGTCACCGACTCTGGGTCGCTGTAGGTGCGCCGGTCCGTGAGCGTCCCGACCATTACTGCAGAGTCATCGTAGATATGGAACGCATGCCCCGCGAAGAAGTTCACCGGCGTGCCCGTGGGAATGATGCCGAGGTCGATCCCGTCGCGCCCGGCGACGTCCCTAATGTGGGCCAGCTGCGCGTCCATGATTTCGCGGCCGCCAACGTTCCAGCGCAGCGCCGCCTCCGTCATCACGAGTTCGAACCTCGTCGTGCCGGAGCGGAGGAGCTCCTGCTGGGCCAACCGCTGATCGACGACGTCCGCGCCGGGCCTGGGTCGCTCCGCCTCGATGTAACAGCGGATGCGCAGAACGCTTAGAATATAGGCGGGCTGATACTCACGTATGAGACTAGGCATGGCGTCAGTTCTCCGCGAACGCGTTCCCGAAATCGAGCCTCGGGGAGCGAATGATCGTGTGCTGGTGATTCGGCGCGTCCTCGCGATGGCGCTGGTTGATGTATTCGATCGACAGTTCCGGACCTGCGAGGGCGTAATAGTGGTCAGCGGCGAGGTCGACCGGTCCGGCCCATCCGAATCGCAGCTCGGCCAGGTCCATCCGGCCACGGATCGCCTCGCGCAGGTCGTCCGCGAAGTCCTGCAGGTACACGTCGATCAGCTCGTCTACCTTGCGGCGTGACGGCTCGCTCATGGCGGACACTGCAATGCCGAACTCCGGATCAGCGCATCCTGACTCGTGGCGCAGGATGTCGGCGGGCGGCCGGCCGGAGAGCGACATCGGTTCGCCGCGTGCAAGCTCAAGTGCGACAGCTTCGCGGGCGGCGAGCGGATGCCACACGGTCACTCCTCGGGATAGAGTCTTGGCCGGATAGGCGCCGAGGCAATAGGGGAGGACGGAGATTTCGTCGCCGTCGCCGAGCGTCACGGAAAGCGACACGTGGTGCCCCTCGATGCGCAGATGCCTGCGGCTCGCGGCGTCGACGAGCGCCACCCAGTAATCCTCGCGCTGCTGGTCCTTTGTCCAACCGCTGCGTCGCGAGATCACATCCTCCATGCTCATGACCGCGCAGATCCGCTGGAAGCCCGCATCGGAAAGCAGGCGGCTCAGCAGCCGCCGGACGGCCGAACGCTGCGCTCGGTCCAGGTCGGCCAAGGAGAGCCCTGGGCGGCGGCCGGGCCGGAAGCTGATCACCTTTGGATCCAAGGTCCCCGCCGGAGCGGCGAACCGCTTCAGCTGCTCGGGTGTAAGCAGCGCCGTGAGCTCCTCGATCGATGCCGATATGTCGGCTGCGGCGTTGGGCAAGGTCTCTCCTTGATTTCGGGGTTCAGGTGTCCGGCAGCATCTCGGGCCAGTAGCTCGGCGTTCCGTCTGGGCGAGCCGAGGCCAGCAGGTCGGGCGGCCTGATCTCGGGAAGGCCCAGCGCGCGGCGTTGCACGTTGATGGACTGCGCCAGCAGATCGAAGGAAAGCACCTTGGGCGCGAGGTAGCGGTTGCGGGTCGTCTGTCGGCGCGAGTATCGGTAACGAAAGAAGATTTCGGGGATCAGCTCGCCGCGGAATTCGCCGTTCAGTCGAAGCGCCAGCCCCAGATCTTCGGCGGCCGGCACCGCCGGCCACCCGCCGACCGCGAGGACCGCACGGCGGAGCGCGATGATCGCGTTGGGGTAGAAGCGGAAAGGCGCGGTCCACGCCTGTTCGAGCTCTCTAACGCCAATCGACGCGGCGGCCGAGAAGTGGTGTGGTGCCCGACGTCCGTCCAACAGTTCGATGTTGCCGCCGACCCACATGCTTTCGCCGTCCGGCGACAACCGGTCGAGAACCCGGGCGATCGCCGCCGGGTTGACGAGGTCATCGGCGTCGAGCGGCATGACCCACTCCGCATCCGTCGCCCACAATCCGATGTTGCGGGCCGTCGCGGTGCCGCAGTGGCGTTCGCACTTAAGGACGTGAACCGCCGGGTCGTCGGGCACATCGGCTAGTTCGCCGGGGCCGTCCACCACAATGGTCCAGCTGATTCGATGACGTGGATGGCGAAGCAAGCGCACGACTTCAGCCCCGGTCTCCTGGAGGAAGTCACCGATCTCGGGAAGGCATGGCGTGATAAGGCCGAGCGATGCCAAGCTTCACGTCCTTTCGGGGAGCTCGACAAGGGGAAGCAATTCGGCCAGGTTGTGGATGACGTGGTCCGCCTCGTACGGGTCGAGACCGCCGTGAACGTTGAGGTGCGCCCACGGGCCGCGGACGAGAAAGGCGGTCCGTAATCCGCACTGACGAGCAGGTTCCACATCGTTGTCGTAGTTGTCGCCCACGTAGAGCGTGGCCGAGGCGTCGAGGCCGTGCTTGTCCAGCAGGCGGTCGAAGAAGCGGCGCGCGGGCTTCTCGGCGCCAAGGGTGCTCGACGAGTCGACGAAGGCGACCGGCAGGCTCAGCCCGGCGATGGCCGCCGTAGCGCTGGCGCTCTGGTTTCCGGCGAGCCCGATAGTCATGCCCGCGTCCTGGAGAGCGGTCAGCACGGGAACGACGTCCGGGTACAGGTCGTCGCGGGTCACCGCCCAGTGCGCCCCGCGGGCGAGCAACAGCTCGGAGTACGAGATACCCGGCCGGAACACCTCGAAGACTTCGTTCGTGGGCCGCCCCCGAGCGCGCAGAGCGCCCAGCACAGCGGAGAATGTGTGCCTGGGAACGCGCAGCCAGTCGGCCCAAAGACCGAAGTTGCGCGTGTCGTCCAACACCGTCTCGCCGATGTCGAAGACGATGGCGGTGATCACCTTGGCACGCTGAGATCCCTGAGGTCCCGACCGTTCGTCGTGCAGAGCAGGGCGTACGCCGCACGCTTCTCGCGGGGGGACTCGAATGCCGAGAAATTCAGCAGCTGCCGATTGAAGTCCATGACTCGCAGGGGGGAATCCTGCGCGGAGATCTCCTCGTACGGGGTGTATACCGTTGGCCGCACACGCAGCGAGAGATCCTGCAGGGCCCTGATGGTCCGCTGGGCGCCGGCCACGGTGGTCCCCGGCAGACCGACGATGACGAAACAGTTCAGCTCGACGCCGGCGGCGTCGCACCACGAGGCAAGATCACGGACGTCGGAGACCGTCTTCTGCTTGAGCCTCGGCAGCAGCGGCGCCGCTGCGGTCTCGAGCGACTCGACTCCTACGCTGATGCGGACGCACCCGGCCGCGCCCATGCTCATGACCATCTCGCGGTCTAGGTGGTGCAGGGTCGTACAACACTTCCACTCCCACGCGAGTGCCGCCGCCTGCTTGGCGGCGCAGAACTCCTTCACCCAGCCCCGGTCGATGGTGAACGTCGGAGCGTAGAAGGAGACGTAGCCGAACGTGTGCTCGGCGAAGCTGCGCTCGATGTAGTCAATCACCTTGCCGACCGGGATCCTGCGGTCACGGCGCCCGAAAGCGGTTGGCACCTCGCAGAACGAACAGCCGACCGGGCATCCACGCGCGACGGGGACCACGAGCTCGGTGCGCCCGGGCAGCCCGGAGAAGCGCGCAGAGTCTCGGCCGTAAAGCTTGTCATACGTCCGGTAGGGGATGAGCGACGGATCGGGAAGAATCCAGTCGGCCGGGTCAACGAGGCGGCCGGGATCGGGGTTGGACAGCCACGCGTCGCTGAGCTTCATGTCCGTTCCGGGAACGGGAGATCCGCTCCCGTCCCGAAGCGCCTGCACCACGTCGCAGGACACCGCCTCGAAGTCGCCTGACCGGATGACCACGTCAATGTCGAACTGGCGGAAATAGCTGGGTCGGATGGCGCTGAATCGGCCGAATGTCGCGATTCGGGACTGCGGCGAGAGCTCCCGCGCATATTTTATCGTCCGCGGAAAAGCGTCCGTACCGTCCAGATCGTTCATCAGGAAGATCACGTCGTAGGCGGAGAGGAAGAGGCGATCGGCCATGTCCTTCCAGGTCACCGTCTCCACCGCGGCGTCCAGGCAATCGACCTGGCAGAGCGGCAATCGGGTCAGGGCCTGCGCCGTCTGGTAGAGGGCAACGTGGTGGCCGGCGTTGAAGTAGGAAAGGATCTGTGGTGGCCGTAGAACGAGCACTTTCACGGCGTCTCGCTTTCGATGTCCGCACCGAGAGCGCGCAGCGCTCCTGCTAGGTCGGGATAGCCGCGACGCAGATGCTGGACGCCGGCGACGACGGTCTCCCCGTCGAGGGCGGTGCAGGCCAGCGTCAGCACCGCGGCTGACCGCAGGTCCGACGCCTGCACCACCGCAGCCTTCGGTCCTCGGACGCCGCCGTGCACTGTGACGCCCGCGTTCGTTCGCGTCATCGCCATGCCGAGCTTGCGCATCTCGTCGACGTAGCCGAAACGCGCCGGCCAAACTTCGTCGGTGATGCGAGACAATCCCCGCGCGAATGCGCCGAGCAGCGCGAAGAACGGTTGTGAGTCACTGTAGGGGCTCGGCGCGTGGCACGAGGTCAACTCGGCGCCGGTGAGCCTTGCCTGCGCGGGCCTGATCCGCAGATGGTCGTCGCCCAGCTCGAGGTCGACGCCGAAACGCCGGAACGCCGCCAGCTCATGGTCGAGCCCATCGCTCAGGTCGGCGGCGAGAAGGTTGGTGAGGTACAGGTCGTCGGTGCCGAACACGGCAGCGGCGACGACGAAGGTGACGACCTCGATGAGGTCAGCGGGCAGTCGCACGGCCGCGCCGGCGACAAACTTCGCGCCGCCGCCCGGGTCGACGATCAGCACGTGCTGGCGGCTGTCCCACCGCGACACCGTGTCGACGCCTGCAGACCGCAGGGTTTCCAGAAGCGTGCTCATCTCGAGCTTCGCGTAAGGGTTCCTGATGGTGGACGGAGACCCGGCGCCGGCCGCCATCAGCACTGCCATCTTGGTGGCGCCCGAGTAGTGGTTCTCCGCGGCCGACAGGCCGGAGCTGAGATAACGCGACATGTCGAGGTCCGCGCCCGGCCACTGACACCCGTGAGCGTCGATCGTGCCATCCGGGCGGGTGTGGACGACGACGCCGAAGTCCCGCAGAACGCCGGCATAGTGCTCGAACGGCCGGATGCCGCCCGGCCCGCTGCCGAGCGCGCAGCCGCCGCCTGCGGCGAGGGTGGCCGCGCCGACTTTGCGCAGGATGCCGGGAAGGAGGTATACCGAGCCGTGTATCCGGCGCTCGACGTCCTCAACGCCGACGGCCGGCCGCAGCGAGGAGGCGTTCACCTCCAGCGTGCCGTCACCCGGCTCGACGCGGGCGCCGTGAGCGCGCAGGAGCGTCGCCAACAGCCGCGTCTCCGCGATGCGCGGCACGTTCGCGATGCGCAGGGTGCCCTCGGCAACGGTGCAGGCGGCCGCGACCAGCGCGAGGCTGTGTTTGAAACCGCTGATCGCGTGGCGTCCGCCGAACCGTTCGGGGCGACCGCGGATCTTCAACCGTAGCTGCGGGGTCGTCAGCGTATCGTTGGTCATCGCGGCGAATCCGATCCGGCCGTGTCGATCCACATGCGCAGCAGGCGCCGCCGCCGCGCCGGATGGTCCTCGAATGACTCCCGGCCATGCATCACCCGGCGATTATCGACGAAGAGCGCTTCGCCGGAACGCAGTAGGACCTCCGCCTGGTTGTCGCGGTGCCCGATGATGTCGTCGATTCGGCCGTACAACGCTTCATCGGATTCGGAGAGCTTGCCGCCGGTGGAAGTCGCCGCGACCTCGAGCCAATATCGGCTGTAACGAAAATTGACGCGCCCGTGCTCGTTCCAGAAGATGGGGGAATGGTCGACTTGGCCGGGGTGGCGGCAATCCTCGGCATGTCGGCCGAATGCTTTATCTTCCTGTGCCGAGGCGAGCATGGAATCGTCTGCGCTCACCTCTCTCAATACCTGATAGCCGTCCATCAATTGCGATGCGCCGCCTGATTTGGCTGGGCGCAGGCAAAGGAGGCTGAGGATGTGGGGTGGGTGTGGCGGCCGCGCGTTCTCGGTATGCAGGTCTATCTTCTTCTTGCTGTTCGATCCGCCCGCCTTCTCGGTGGAAACGCCGAGCGCCGTTTTGTCAGTGACGGCGTGCAGGAGGTCCCCGGAAGCGTTCTGTTCCCGCAGAGTGCCCAGAGCGCAGCCGAATGCCAGATAGACCTTGGCTGACTCCTCTTCCGTCCAACGCGGCGTCGGCAGGCCGCGGACGATTGCTACGCCGCCGCTGGCCAGCGACTGCCGGACCCTTGTGGTGATGGCAGCCACCAGAGGGCTGCCGGTGAGCGTTCCTTCGCGAATTTCCTGACCGAGGGCCCGTCCTTGCTCCGGGCTCACATCTATCCATGTTTCCGTCGGCAGTCTTCCGGTCCAAGGCTCAACGGAAGCGTTCATGCCGCCTGCCATGACCACCATCCTACAATCGCGCCTATAAGGCATCACTTGTGACGGTTGTCGATACTCATCTTGAGAAGCGTACGACAGTCCACCGGATACGACAAGACCGACTACTGACGGTAGTCGCAAGTCGTCGATACTTCGCGCCAAGTGCGCGGAAACGGTGGTAGGCGTAACGGAATCGTCTGAGACGACAATCTTCTCGGACCTTCGTTGTGCCGGATCGTCTGGATGGGGGAGCGGTCCAAGATCGTCGAATTTCCGCACTAATACGTCGACGAAGTGTGCGCGCTGCCTGGCATGTCGGCGACGGTCCCGTCGCTGCGGGGCGGCTCGCCGTAAATCTTGATGTGCTCGGCTTACCGAAGTACTAAGGCGTACGCCTCGGTTCGTGGCGTGGGCGCCGTGATCCACTGCATTGCCCCGTCCGAAGGCCGGGATATGAGTGGTAGGCGATCATCGGCCACCGGCCGGTGATCGTACCGTACGGCAGGACCCTCGGGTCGTCGCCAGCAACGCCCGGCCCGCGATCAGAACAGCCGCCGGCTACTGCCGAAGCCCCAGCCATAGGCGGACGCGTCCCAGGCGGGACGCGGCGGCCGCCAAGCGAGGTGCAGGCAGCCGACCCGCCACCATCTCAGTCCGCCCGTAGCGTTGAAACGCCCGATCATGGTTGGCGCTCTTGGTTGTGCCTCCGGCTCGCCCAGTTGATTCGTGCGCCGATACCTCGCGCTGCAACGGCGGCGCGGCCGGTAGTGCCATCACCGTTTCCGGCGCCCGTATCACCCACCGACCCGCCTCGTGGCAGACGTACGTTGTGCCGTGTGGCGGGATGACCTGCGGTGGTGAGGTCTTGTGAGGTGGTGTGAGGTCCTGTCAGCCCTCGCCGCCCCGTTGCCGGCGCCGCCTGCCCATACCGTCGACTCGCCACCGCCAGACCAGAGCAGGCGTGGCGGGCGAGGAGAAGGAGGCAGGCGATGACCTCTCGCGTTGCGCCGATCGCGGCCACGCTGGCCTACGGGGTTTTCCTCGCCGCCGTGCCGACCGCGCTGATCCATCAGGCCGGCCCGCCGGACCTGGGTCCGCCATCCGCCGACGCGCTACAGGCCTTCATCCGGCAACCCCTGACCCGCGGCTTCATCCTGGCTCTCGCCCACGGCGGCGCGTGGCTGATCTGGGCGCTACTCGCCGGCACCACCGCCATACGCGGCTACCACCGCCTCACCCGCGCACTGCGGTGGCTACCTGCGCTACGCCTACCCGGACCGCTGCAACACCTGGCCGCGGTGCTGCTGGGCGCCACCGCCGTCACCGCCGCTGGTGGTCTACCCGCGCAC
Organism: Micromonospora sp. CNZ303; assembly: GCF_004345505.1. Taxonomy (NCBI): domain Bacteria; kingdom Bacillati; phylum Actinomycetota; class Actinomycetes; order Micromonosporales; family Micromonosporaceae; genus Micromonospora; species Micromonospora sp. CNZ303. Next base: position 98,252 of record NZ_SLVT01000022.1, read on the forward strand.
GCCGCACCTGCCACCGCCACGACCAGCGACACACCCCACCCCTCCACGCGACCCGCCGATCAGAGCACGCCCACCGCGACGCAGGCTGCTCCCCACACCAGCGACGTACCCAGCACCTACACCGTCGCCCGCGGCGACACCCTGTCCGCGATCGCAAAGCGTTGCCTCGGCGACGACGACCGTTGGCCGGAAATCTTCGCCCTCAACCGCGGCACCCACTACGCCGACGTCGGCGGAACACTGCGCGACCCCGACGTGATCCATCCCGGGTGGACCCTCGACCTGCCCGCAGACGCCACCGCACCCGCACGCCGGCAAGCCCGCCCCGCACCAACCGGGCCCTCCGCCACCACCCAGACCAAGCCCACCCCGCCGGCCGCATCTACCACCGACGCCCCGCCGAGCGCGGGTCCGTCAGCCACCACCGCGCCGCATTCCCCCTCGTCGGGAGCGCCCACCGGCGGTCACTCGCCCTCAAGCACGACAGGCTCGCCGGCTGCCGCCGATGCCACCGGTGCGGTCCCCGACGGCGACACCACGAGCCGGCCTGCGCGGGGTGTGTCCTTGCCCAGCGGTAGCTGGGTCGACGTCGGCCTCGCACTGGCCATCGCCGTCGCGGTGGCGCTCGTCTGGGCACACCGGCAACGCCGGTACCTGCCCCGCAAGCCGTTCACCACACCACGCCTGGCCGACCCGGACCTGGCTCCCATGCCGCGCGTGGTGGGGCAGATCCGCCGCGCCCTGCGCCGCGCCGCCCTCCAGGGCGACACGGCAGCCCACGGCAGCCGCAACCCGAGCGGCGACAACCTCGGCGGACAGACCGAAGCCTGCGGCGGTGACGACGCTGCCCAGACGGCCGCCTGCGACGAGAACATCCCGGACAGCGCTGTCGCGTTACCGGTGGCACCAGCCCTGACACATCCGCTATCCGCGGTATGGCCACTCGCAGGGCTGGGATTGACCGGGCACGGCGCGCACGCCGCCGCCCGCGGGTTCCTCACCACCGCCCTCGCCGCCGGCGGCGAGGACCACCCTGACGCGCGCACCCAGGTGGTCACGCCATCAGCGACCGCGACGACCCTGCTCGGCGCCGCCGCCGACCTGCCCCACACCCCGAGGCTGATCGTCACCGCCGGCCTCGACGACGCCCTGCGGATCCTCGAAGAACAGACGCTTCATCGCACCCGGCTGCTCGACCGCCACGAGGTAGACACCATCAGCGAACTACGCGCGGCCGATCCCCAAGAGGAACCCCTCGCGCCGGTCATGCTGCTGGCTGACGCCACCAGCTACCGCGACCACGCCCGCATCGCCGCCCTGCTTACCCAAGGCCAACGCCTAGACATCCACGGCGTGCTCCTCGGCCCATGGTCCGACGGCCATACCGTCGACGTCTCCGCCGACGGCACCACCACCCCCGCCGACGGCGACAACCGGGAAGGCTCCCACCCCGCAGACGTCGGCCGCCTCACCGTGCTCAACCCCACCGAGACCACAGACCTGCTCGCCACGCTCGCCGAATCCCATACCGGTCAGCGAACAGCGGCCGAGCCCGCGCCCCGAGCAACCGCCACGAACCCCGGCTCACCCATGGCCGGTGACACCACAGACAGCGTCCCGTCGCCCCCTGCCACCGCCGCCGACCTGCCCGCCACCCACACGACCGCCGGCGGTGCCGATGACGGGCACGTCCCCTCAACACCAGCGGACCGGGCAGCCGGCACCGCCACCGCTTCATGCTCGGGCACCAAGGAACACCCCTCATCCCGCGTCGCCGCAGCCAGCCGCGGTGAACAAGCCGCGGCCACGACACACACAGCACCCGACACGAAAAGCGCCAACCCACTGCCGGTGCGGGTGCTCGGCCGACCCGGCGTCGTCGACGGCGACCCGCAGCGCACCCCGCGCGCCAAGTCCCTGGAACTACTGGTCTACCTGGCAGTGCACAACGCGACAGCCCCAGCCGAAGCCATCCTCGACGACCTACTGCCCGACGCCCCGAGAAGCAAAGCCCCCGGACGGCTCTACACCTACGTCTCCGGACTACGGGCGCTACTACGCCACAACGGCGGACCCGGCAACTACGTCACCCACCCCGACCACCGCTACCAACTCAACCAGGACCTGCTCGACGTGGACCTGTGGCGCATGCGCACGGCAATCCGCGACGCCGCGCAGACCACCGACCCGCAGGCCCGCACCGCCGCGCTAAACCGAGCGGTCGACGCCTACACCGGGCCCCTCGCCGACGGCTGCGACTACGAATGGGTCGAGCCCTACCGCGAAGCGGTACGCCAAGAAGCCCTCGACGCCCACCTCGCCCTCACCGACACCCTCACCGGACAGCCCGCGCAGCAGCTGCGCGTTCTCGACACCGCCATCGCCCACAACCCACACCACGAGCCGCTCTACCAGGCGGCCATGCGCGCCCGCGCGCAGCTCGGCGACATTAACGGCATCCGCGCGTTACGGCGAACCGTGGCCCGGCGTCTCGCCGAGATCGACGCCGAGCCCAGCGACGACACCCTCGCGCTCGCCGACCGCCTCGTTACCGACCTGCGTCTTACCGTCCGCGCCTTCGGTGCACGCCTCCCGCACGACACCGACGGAGCCTCGAATGACCACCCCAGCCAGCACCACGGCAGCCACGCTGTCCGGTGACGCTGCGACCCAGCTGCGGCGGCTGCGGTGGGCCGTGCGAGCCACCCTCACCCTCGGCGTCGCCGCGTCGGTGGCCGCGAACGTCCTACACGCCCGACCGAACCCGATTAGCCAGATCATCGCCGCGTGGCCACCCCTGGCCCTGCTGCTCACCGTCGAACTGATCTTCCGCGTCCCCCACCACCGCCGCATCCTCGGCATCATCCGGATCGCCGCGACCGCGGTCATCGCCGGCATCGCCACATGGGTCTCGTACTGGCACCTTGTCGGTGTAGCCGCCCGCTACGGGGAAACCGAAGCCGCCGCCGCATACCTGCTGCCCCTGTCCGTCGACGGGCTGGTGGTGGTCGCCAGCGTCAGTCTCGTCGAGATCACCGGCCGCCTTCGCGCCGCCACCGCACCTCGCATGACGAGTCAACCAACATTGAGCCTTTTTCATCCTGACCTTGCAGGTCAGAGGCGGGGTGTGTAGCCCGGGAATCGATGAGGGCGAGGCTCCAGGTAAGACAGCAAATCGACCAAAACCCGATGCCCCGACCGGGAGCCTCGCCTGTGCTGTCTTACCCGTCCACGATCTCGTTGTCCAGCCGGACCCTCAACCACCTCGCCGATTGCATCCGCCAGCACCGTAACCAGCAACGATCCAGGTGGCGGCGCCTCGATGCGGGACGCCAGGCGCTACTCGCCCTTGCCCATCTGCGTAACGGCGATACATACACACGGCTGGCCTGCGGGTTTGCGATCGGCGTCGCCACCGCCTGGCGCTACGTGCAGGAAGCGATCGCCCTGCTCGCGGCATCCGCCAACGACCTGGTCACCGCGATGAAGCGGATCCGCATGCTGGCGTACGCGATCCTGGACGGCACGCTGATCCCGATCGACCGGGTCGCCGACCAGAAGCCCTACTACTCGGGAAAACACAAACGCCACGGCGTGAACGTGCAGGTCATCGCCGACGCAGCGGGCCGCCTCGTCTGGGCTTCGCCCGCGCTACCGGGATCGGCTCACGACCTGACCGCTGCCCGCATCCATGGCATCCTCGACGCGTTGACCAGCGAAAACTTGATGACCTTCGCCGACAAGGGCTATCAGGGCGCCCGCGGCAGCGTGCGCACTCCGTTCAAGCGGCGCCGCTTCCGGCCGAGGCTGTCACGCAGGCAGAGAGCCGTGAACCGCGCCCACGCGAAGATCCGCGCCCGCGGTGAGCGAGCGATTGCCACGCTCAAGACCTGGAAGATCCTGGTCAAGCTGCGCTGCTGCCCACGCCGAGCCACCGCGATCGTCCAGGCGATCCTCGTCCTGCACCAAACCGAATCCAACCGCTACACAGGATGAAAAGGGCTCATTAAAGGCATTCGAGCATCCGCGGCCCGATAATCCGAGCCTCGCCGTCCCCACCGCCGCAGCGGCGCCACCGGTCTCGCCTCCTGCTACCAGGCGCCCATCCGCCGCCCCCACCGGCGAGCCGGCCGCGCAAGTTGAATCCGCAGTGTCGACTGCGGCCTCGCCGCCACGCATTCCCGACGCGCCGTCGGCGTCCACGCTCGTGCAAGACCCGCCAGCGGCCGGCGGTAACGAACGGGTGGCTGGCGACCATCAGCCGGAACCGGCGGCCGCTGACCAGGGCATCACCGCCGACGCAGGCGACCAGCCCGAGGGCGACCAGGCCAGCGCGCACCGCCGCATCCACGCCAAGCCGAACGCTCAGGACCCGCGCCTCGCCGCAGCGCCCGCCACCGGTGCTGTCGGCCATACACCATCGCCCCGACTCCACGGCGACCTCGCGGATAGGAAACACCCACATAGTGGTGCCAGCAGCGACGGTGACGCAGTGCCCTTAGGCACCGCCGCCGCAGTGGCGTACTGGCACCGCCGTGACCCTGGCCTGCATCCGGCGCAGATCGCCGCGCGGATCGGCAGATCCGAACGCACCGTCCGCCGCCACTGGCCGCCACCCAAGGACGACGCCCGTCGCGCCAACGGCAACCTGGCCGACGTTGCCCACCATAGGGCCGCTCGCGAACCTCAGCAGTGATTATCGGGGCACTAGTCGGGGCCGACCAGGAGGACGAAGGTGCGTGCCAGGCCGAAACGGTCGGTGCGCGGCCACTCCAGAGCGGCGAGCGCCGCAGCGGACGGTTCGTGCCGCCGGCCGTTGATCCGGACCTCGCAGTCGGTGAAGTCACCACCCTGGCCGACCAGCATGCGAACGCCATTGAGATGTGGGCGGTCGAGCCCGGCCGCGATCACGGGCGCCAGGGTCGACCACGGCATCGCTTCGGCGAACCACTCCTGCTTGCCCTGCGATCCGTCGGCGGACCACCCGGTCACACTGCCAACGATCGCATGCCAGCCGGCGAACCCGCCCTGGTCGCCGGACCTGAAGTGGTTCGCCAGCCGCCCTCGTTGCTCGATCATCTCCAGGACCGTCACCAGGCAGGTCTCAATCCACGCCTGGATTGCCTGACGGGCCGCCTCGACCGGATCGGCCGCGAGGCCAAGTGTGCAGTCGACGATTGTTGGCACGTCCGGCCGGTCCGCATTCAGCAGGATCTCCAGGTCCAGGTGGCGGTAATCGTCGCTGTCCGCCGGAAGAACCCGGACGCCCAACGATCCCGACCGCAGCATCGGTCCGTCGGCCAGCCGCCACTCGCCACCCACCTCGGCAAGCATCGGTGCGGCAAGCTCCAGCACACGCTCGGCAGGGAGGGGCTGTGGTGTCGGCCTCGGGTCGATCATGGTGTTCAACGTACCGGCAACGCTCGATACCGTGGGCCGAGCAGACCGTGCACGTTTGTGGTCGCGGCACTAGCGACGAGCGCTACGAGGGCATGCGATAGCAGATCCAGCAACTTTTCGTACCTGCGAATGGCCAGTACGGATTGCGCCCCGACGCCGTTAGGAGGGCAGGTGCGAACGGTCTGTCGTTCCGGCACCTGCCCGGTACGGCCGACCGGAGGTGCTCATCCCGGAGCCCACGCGGCTATTAATTGCACGCCCCGTAACCGAGTGCAATACACCCGCCGCCATGAGGCGCCAGGGCCGATTCTTTTCGCACGCCCTCGGTCGGTCCAGAGGGCGGCCACCAAGGGACCACCGAGGAGCAGCCGTGAACACAACTGCCAGACCCGCCGCCCGCGCCAGCCGGCGTCTGCTACAGATGGGATCGCTGATCGCCACCGCGGCCCTCGGCACGACGATGGGTGCCGTGGCGCTCGCCGGGCCCGCCTTCGCCGTCGACCCGGCAAGTTGTCCCCGGGGCTACAACAATGCGAACACGGCCTGGGGCACATGCACCGGACCGGGCGAGTGGCGGGTCGTGACCTGGTGCTACGCCACGGGATCAACCAATTCGGGTTGGTACAGCTGGCCCAGCGGCACACACACCCAGTACTCGTCTTGCCCGTCGTGGAGCCACGTCACCAAGATCTTCGTGGAAGCCCGCTGACCGGACGGTGCGAGGGCCGATCGGCCCTCGCACCACTTCCTCGTTGCCCCAGCATGAAGATTGCGCCGCGGTATCCCTTGCTGGCGGAGGCCATCGGACTGAGGCAGTTGGTGGTGTTCGGCCCGGACGAGGGCGACGAGGTGATGGCCTACCTTTATGGCGTCGACAGGCCCGCCCGCCAGGCGGGCGGGCGGGCGGAACTTCTCGGCTAGGCTGCCCGCCACCGCTTCCTGTCGTCTGTGGCCGTGGTGGTGCACACCATCGGCTTGCCCGTCTTGCTCACACCCCGTGCACCCTGCTTCGAGCAGAACGACCCGGGGTGCACCACCGGTAGGGCGGGCGGCTTCGGTTTCGTGGTGGTCGGCGCCGGCCTTGGCTTCGCGGTGGTGGGTTTCGCCTCTGGACGCGGCGAGGGTTTGACGGTGCGAGTCGGTGACGGCTTCACCGACCGACTAGGTGCTGGTGCGGGCGAGTTTGCCCCAGCTGGCGGCGTGCCTGTGGTCGTAGTCGACGGCGCGGCTGTGGCATCGGCTGCAGTTGGAGTCGCATCCGCAGTGCCGTTGAGTCTGTCGGCGAGATTCTGTTGGGACGCGCTCACAACAGGACGCGGCTTGGTGTCGCCGCCGTCTACGAGGGCGCCGACCGCGCCGACGCCGCAGCACAGCAGCAGGACGACGGCGAGGCTGATGCCAGCGGCGCCGACTTTGCCGACGCGCTTTTTCGCTGGATAGGTGGTCACTCGCGTGAGTGTTGCTGGTTGCGAGGCGTGATCGACACCGGGTGTTTAGCCGTGACAGTCTCGACGGGCGGCTGACCCCCGAACGGGGGTCACGCGACGTCAAGGGGCCGGCCGCCCTGACCAGGGCCCGACACCACCGGCGTCCGGCCTGACACGATTCAGGGCAGGGCAGTAGCGGCGGTGATGCTCTGCTACGGGTGGCCGATCACCGGTTGGACGTCCGCGTCGTAGGCGTAGTCCGCGTCCCAGGGAAAGCGTCCGCGAGGGTCGGGCCACACGATCTGCTGCAGGCGTACTCGCGTGTCGCCGTAGCGGGCGAAGGCGGCACCCGGGTAGAGCGCATCGCAGGCGGGACCGTCGACGATGACAGCGTCGTAGTCGGCGATGAGGTCGTTGACACGCTGGCCGTGGCTGAACCGTTCGGCCTTGTCGTAGACGCGGCCGGCGAGTTCGTTGAGCAGCGCCTGCGCCGTCGCGGGGTCGAGCCCGGCGATCAGCAACTCCGGGTGATCGTGGGCGGTGAAGCCGACGGTGTAGGCGAACGGGACGTCGTGGCCGGGGCCGTCGTCGGCAGGGTGGACGAGGGTGACGGACCAGCCGACGCGGTCGATCATTTCACTCTGGCGGCGCATGAAGTCCTGCAGGCTGGTCACCGGTGAGCCCCTTTCGAAGGTGTGGTGTCGCGGTGAGGTGGCTGCGGTGGGTCGACCTCGACGAAGCCGAAGAGCCGCTCGATGAGTTGCAGCGCCTGGGTGCGGTAGCGGTCGGCGAAGCCGCGGCAGATTGCCGGACTGGCCTCGGGATACAGGTAGTGCGGGAGCGTGTCGTGACAGACGATGAAGGACTCCCTGCGGCGGGTTTCGGTGACGAGGTCACGCAGCCGGCCGGCTGAGAGGTGCATCCTGTTGCCGGGAGCGAAGATGCAGGTGCTGCACTGTCGCGACAGCAGCCGGGATTTGCCGAGGGCCTGGTCGCCGACGCTGAGGTCAGTTTCGCCGCCTCCGTCTGCGCTGCCCTGGTTGTAGTTAGGCACATGTTCCATGAGTTGCTCCTGCTACTGGTCACCAGGAGTGCCGCCGAGACAGCGGCACCCCTGGTGCGGACGTCGCCACGGACACTGCCCGCAGCGCGAGGGAGAGCTGGTTTCGGTTGCGCGTGGACGGACCTCGATCGGGTGATGGCGCGGTACGAGCCGGCAACACGCGCCTAGCCGCGGGCGTCGCGGCGGCTCGCGTAATGAGGGCCCGCGGGGGTGCGCCCGGTGGCGCGAGTAGCCCCGACGACGCGCCGGGGTCATCGTGGCCGGTCGCCGGTGTGGGCCCGGCGGTCGGCCGCGCGGGCTCCTGTCACGCGGCACACGGTGACGGCGTCGACCGCTGCCGCGGTGGTCGTGCCGATTGGTGTGTCGTGGAGTGGAACCAGCCGGCGAATCGGGTGGCTACGGTGGCGGCCGGTGCGGTAACCCGTGCGCGGCCGCGGGCCAGCAGGGTGGGCCGGTTGGCAGCGTGGCGGGCCCGCTGGGCGTCACGTGCCGGCGGGCACGGGTACGTCTCGCCGGTGCAGCGTAGGTTCGCGCAGCGTGCGTGTGTGGTGGGGTGTGGTGGGTGGGCGGCGGCGACGTCGGCGGCGAGCAGCCACAGCGGGACGTCGTTGACGGTGCGCGGTACGGCGTGGCGGTGCGGCATGTCGGGGGCGTCCTTTCGGGGTTGGTGTCGGCACGGGGTGATCGCCGCCCCGAACCAGCGGTGTGGGGATGCCGCTGTCGGGTTCGCCCGGGGCGGCGACCGGGTGCAGTGACGCTCGACTTTCCGGATAGATCAAGTCGCAGCCGCGCGGCTGGGCGCTGCGCCGTGGGTGACTGCGCGGCCGTCTGCGCCCGTTGCGAGGTGTGCGGTGCCCGCAGTGCGGGTCAGCTCAGGTCTGCCGGTTCGCCGGCGGCAGAGTCGAGGTCGCCGGGGTCGGCGTCGTCGCGTTCGCTGCCGTCCCACTCCACCTCCGCTTGGACGTTTGCGGCGGTGAGGGCGGTCTCGGTGGCTGTTTCGGCGGTGTCGAAGGCGTCCTCGCGGCTGGTGGCGGTGACTTCGATGAGGAGGGCCAGGGTGAGGCGGACCCGCCAGCGGCGGGGCAGGGTCGGCAGGTCCAGCGCGCGCAGGATCTCATCGGCGGCGTCGGCGTCGATATCGTGGGTGCTGGCGGCTTCGCGCAGCGCTCGCCACACCTCGCGGCGCAGGCGGGCCAGCGAGTCGGTGCCGTCGACGGGTGGCGGGGATGGCGGGGTGTGCTGGTCGTGCAGGTGAGCGTGGATCCGGGCGGTGGTGTGGGTGAGCCATCCCAGCGGTGCGGGCTGGGTCGGGTGGAACGTGTCCCAGGCCTCGCGCAGGACGGATTCCAGGGTTGGCGGGTGCGGGCTGGTCGCCTCATGTGTGGTCATCACGGATTGCTCCTCGAGTCAGAGCGGCCCCGTCGCCTTGGCATGCGGCGGGGCCGTGAGGGCGGAGTCAGGGCTGGTGGTGCCAGGTGCGGCTGACGCGGAAGCGTGGAGGGCCGCGTTACACAGGCGTGGGCCACGGTTGGCCGGCAGCCGCAGCCCGCGTGGGATGGGTCGCTGGCGGGCGGGCTGGCCGCGCAGGTCCGGTGCTCGGCGAAGTCGTCGTCGCCGAGGTTCCGGGTGTTGGTTAGGCCTGTTCGAGGGCGATGGTGGCGGCGTCGGCGATGTGGCCGATGGCGTGCACCGGGTCGGCTACCAGCAGGGTGGTGGTGTCGGTGAAGGTGTGCCCGTCGAGGTCGGCGGGGCGTAACCACAGCACCGGGCAGCCGGCGCGGTGCAGGGTGGTGATGAGCCGCTGTGCGGGGTCGATGTCGGGTAGGTCGCCGTCGGAGACGACGGCGAGCATCCGCAGCCGACCCGGTTGGCGTAGCTGCAGCAGTTCGTCGGCGAGTTTCACCGCGTCGGTGAACGCGGTGCTGCCGCCGCTGGTGCGCAGTTCCCGCACGTGGGTGGGGTGCTGTCGGGGTCCGATGAGCAGGGTGGCGTTGTTGCCGAAGGCGATGGTGGCGGTGACGGCCTGGTTGGTGGCTGCGGCGTGGGCGAGGATCCACCCGGCAGAGGACATCGGTGCCGCCCAGGGGTGCATGGAGAAGGAGGCGTCAACGATGACGCCGAGGTACAGGGTCGGCTTGTGTGGGGGCAGGTGTTGGCGGCGTTGCCAGGGTGTGGCGGTGGGCAGGGCGCCAGCGGCGACCTGCGCCTTCGCGGTAATGGCGTGGCGGGTGCGTAGCCGACCTGGCGGGACAGTGCTGGGGCGGGTGTCGGGTTCGGGTGTGTGGGTGCGGGCGCGGCGTAGCCGTGCGGCGAGGGTGCGGGCGGCGGCGCGTTCGGCGTCGGTCGGGTTACGGCGCGTCCACGTCGCGGGTGCCGAGTGCCGGGTGGTGATCTGCTGGTCGCGGTATTGGGCGGGGGTCAGGCCGGTGGTGTGAGCGAGGTAGTCGGTGAGGGCTTGGGCAAGCAGGCCGGGGAACACACCAGGGTCAGCGGCCGGTGCCTGCGGTTGCTGGTGAGGGTCGATGCCGAGGATGCGGCACCACCGCCATGCCAGGTTGATCATCTGTTCGGCGTCGGTGTCGTCGGTAATGTGCGCTTGTCGCCACACGTCGCGTAGCTGCAGGAGCCGTTTGCGGCCGAGGACAGCGGTGATGGCGGCGCGTACGCCCTTGATGTCCTTGGCGGTGATGATGCGGGCGTCGACGCGGGCCAGGAGGAGCCCGGCGAGGTACGCGGCGTGCCACGCGTCGTCGACGGGTGCGTCGGCAGGGTTGAGCAGGGTGGTGACGGTGTGGCGTAGCCACCGGCGGTCGCCGCGTCGTCTGCCGCGCTGCCGGTTCTCGGCGCGAGACTCCTCGAGTAGGTCAGCGACGGTGGCGACGACCGGTGGGGTGTCGGGCGGGGGTGTCCACTGGCTGTGGGCGGCGTGTGCGGCTTCGTGCACGAGCAGCCCGTAGGCGGTGGGGACCAGTTTCTTGTGGCTGGCGCGGCGGGGGTCGGTGATGTTGGGGGCGCCGATGTGGGTGGCGTCGACCTCGATACGGCGGGCCGCGGGGTAGAAGCAGGCCGGTGCACCGCCGCCGGCGCCGGGGGCGACGGCGACGGTCAGGTCGGTGCGGCCGGTCAGGACGGGGATGTGCCGGGTCCAGGCGTCGCTCCATTCCTGCCAGGCGGGAGCGTAGGCGGCTGGGGCGGCGGGGCCGTGTTGGAGGTGGTGAGGATGGGGCATGGGTTCTCCTTGAAGGGTTATCGCTGCTTGTCGGGATTGGGCCAGTCGTCGAGCACGGATGGGGGCAGCCCTGCGCGTAGGGCCTCGTCGATGAGCTGCGCGAGGGTGTAGCCCGGGTCGGCGGCGAGGGCGCGGTCGACAGCGACGCAGGCGAGTGCGCCGTCGCCGCAGCGCCAGGCGGCGAAGGCGAGCAGGCTGGCGGGTGGGGCGACGAGCGGCGGGTGGGCGCGGCGGGTGACGTCGGCCCACAGATCGACGTGCCAGGGCAGGTTGTCGGTGGCCCGCCAGGCGGCGTCCCTGATCGCAGGGGTGCTCAGCAGGACGGTGAGCCACGCCAACTCGTCGTCGGCGAGCACGTGACCGTCGGCGTAGCGGGCGAACGTGGTGCGCACCATGTCGTCGCCGGCGCGGATGAGCCCTGCCTGCCCGGCCTCCCTGATCAGGGCGCGCCGATGTGCGCGGGCCCGGGCGGTGGCGCGGGCGACGGCCGCGCGGGTAGCCCCGCCGGTGGGGGCGACGCTGGCTACGAGCGCGGCCCGGTCAGGTAGGGCATGCCAGCCGGCGACGATGGCGTGCATCGTCAGATCACTGTGGTGCGGATCGAAGGGCATTCCGTCGACGGGGCAGCAGGCAGGTTCGTCGCACAGGTAGGAGAAGTAGCGGCCGTCGGTGACCCGAAGAGCGTCGAACACTGCAAATCCGGCGGCAGCCAACTGCGGGATCATGATGTCCATGACCGGGGTGACCGTGGCGGCCGGTCCGTAGCCGACGGCAATGGCGCGGGTGGCCGCGGCGTTGCGCAGCATCCGGATCTGCGAGGCGGCAATGTCGATGGCCCAGCCGGGGGCGTCGGCGGGCGCGGGCAGATCAGCGCGGCCCGCGACGGCTACCAGGGTATGGGTGAGACCGACGATCACGAGGCTGTCGGCGGGGTGAAAGCCGAGCAGGTATGGCACGGCGGTGAGCAGGTCGGCAGGTGAGCTGATCGATAGAGGGTGGTTCGGGTTAGCCATGGTGTCTCCCGTCAGGGCTGGTGTGAGTCCTCAGGCACGGCTGATCGGGCGCGCCTGGGTTCAGCGCTGCTTGCCGAGGGTCAGCGCGACAACATCGGCGCCGAACTGCTGTCGCAGGACGGCGGTGACCGCCTCGCGGTCCTGCTCTGGAGTGCGGCCGGCGAGGTTCGCCACGGCGGCGGGCAGGCCGAGTGTTTTGCGGACGCGGGCGAAGCCGAGCAGTTCGCGTAGCTGCGGCGCCCAACTGACGCGTCCGGCCGCCAGGTCGTCGTTCAGGATGATCGCCGCCTGCACTGCGGGGGCGGGAACGCCGAGGTGGCGGGCGAGGTCCCAGTCGGTGGTGACCTCGATGTGCACATCGAAGCGGGACGCCAACGCTTCGGTGAGGATGGCGCCGTGCACGCCGGGGTTGTGCCCGGCGATGACGTAGAACCCGTCACATGCTTCGACGCGTTCGTTGCGGTAGCCGGGAATCGTGATGACTCGTCGGCCGTCCATTGCCGGGTAGAGCACGGCGAGGACCTTCGGGGCGATGAGGGTGGCGTCGTCGATCAGCAGCGCCCGACCCTCGCGCATCGCGGTGACGAGAGGGCCGTACACGAACTCGAAGCCGCCGTCAGGCAGCGGGATGAAGTTGCCGAGGAAGTCCTCCACGACGGTGTCGCCGGTGCCGGCGACGGTGAGCAAGTCCGGGTAGGCGGCCTCGACGAGGGCGGTTTTGCCGGTGCCGGGTGGGCCGTAGAGCAGCACCGGGATGCGCTTGTCGCGTAGCCGGCGCAGCACGTCCACGTCGGTGGCGCCGGCAAGCTTGCGCGGGAAGTACAGCTCGCCGTTGGGTCGCATCACCGGCTGCCGCCGGGTGGACCGACCGCGGTTGCCGGGCGCGCGGGGAGCCGGTGGTGGCATGGCGCCGGCGGCGTCGATGCCGGCCTGGGTGATCTGGAAGCGGTGCGGGCCGGTGTGGTGGGTGGCGTAGCCGGCGGCGGTCATCTTCTTCAACACCTCGAACACCGCTCCGGTGGAGGGGGCGCCGATGGCGGTGGTGATCTCGCCGACCTTGAACACCCGGTCAGGGTGAGCGGCGAGGTGGGCGGCGACCAGCCGGTACAGGTAGCCGGGTCGTCGCCCTTCGCCCGGATCAGCGGGTGCAGTGCTGGTTGGCGGGGTTGCGTGCATGCGGGATCTCCTGTCACCAAGGGGATGGGGCCCGCGCGCCCGTCTCCGGGTGCGCGGGACAGACGTGGGGCGTGTCCGCGCGGCGGAGACGGCGGTGGCAGGCGCGGCCCTGTGACAGGGGCGGCCGACGACCTCCGTGAGGTTTGTGCGGCATACAAAGGCCGGCAAGAAGGCTGCCGGTCGGGGTCGCCGTCACCGCCGGTGGGCGACGACAAGGAACGCACCGACCGACGCATTGATCAAGTCGATGCCGGGGTTCGGGATTACCGGCGGTGCAGGGTGATGTCGTGGCGGGGGCGGCGGGAGATGTGCACGGTCAGGCCGAACACGCTGCCGTCGGACAGTTCCACCCACACGCCGCGGTCGAGGGTCATCACGCCGGCGTCGCGGTAGACGCGCGCGGAGCTGATGGTGACTGGGGTGCCGTCGTGGTGAACGAGATGCGGAAGCTCGGCGTCGTCGCAGAGCTGGTCCAGATCAGCGGTGGTCAGCAGGTACGTCACGAGGGCCTGCAGGATTTCCTCGTGGGCGTACTCGTCGAGGCCGTTGTCGAGCATGGTGGTGGCTCCTTTTCAGAGCACGGGATGGTGCGGCGGGTTAGGCCTCGGGTGCGGTGAGAGCTGGGGGGTCGGGGATGTGGCCGGCGATGCGGTCACAGTCGTAGGGGTGCACGGCGGTCCAGGTCCAGGCTTGGCCCATCACGGTGTACCGGCCCTGCGGGTCGGGGGCGATCCGGTCGATGGCATCCGGGTCGTCGTGCACCCGGGTGGAGTCGGCGACGAGGACGTCACCGTCGAACCACAGGCGTGCCATGGACTCGTCGACCACCTGCTCAAGCCGCTCGCTGGCGATGTGGTCAGCGGCGAGACGCTGCCGGTAGCGGTCGCGGGCGTCGGCCTGGTCGGCGACGATCGCCTCCGCCACATCACGGCTGCAGGTGAACACCGCCCACCCGTTCCAGGTGTCGACCAGGATGCCGACGAACCCGACCGAGACGCGCAGCTCACCCTGTGGGTTGGGTGTCCACGCCCAGTCGCCGGCGAACACCCCCGGCCCGCCGAGGCGCACCTGGTCGGGGTGCACGTGGCTGAGGTCCCCGTCGTCGCCCTCGGGGTGCAGGATGATGCGGCACTGGCGGACCGCCTCGGCCTCGACAGCGTCGTCGTAGCCGTCGCACCACGCCCACCGAGACTGGTCGCACTGCCGCGCGGTCAACTCCCCCCACCGAGGGGCGTCGGGTGGGGCGTGCTCGGCGTACCGGTCGCAGTCGTCGGCCAGGACGTACCGGTCGGCGGTGGGAAGTCCGTCGAGCACCGGCGGATCGACGTCGTCGACGCCGGCCAGGACCTGCCGGGCCGCCGAGGTGACGTCGCCGCGTGCCCGACCGCCCACGGCGTGCTGCGCCCACCATCTGGCGGCGTCGCGCCCGGCCGCCGCTCCAGCCGCGCGCAGCGCGTCGAGCACCCGCTCCCAGCCCGCGTCGCTCAGCGGAGCGGGGACGCGGCGGACGCGGTCACCCTCGTCGAGCAGCAGCGACAGCCGCGACCCGCTGTCCCAGTTCACGTCGAGGACCTGTAGCTGCGGGTCGTATCGGCGCACGGTGCCCTCGTCGCCTGGGCGCAGTCGAGTGTGTGAGTCGGTGGTGTGTTCCAGAGCGACGCGATCACCGGGCTGGTAGGTCACTGGTCGGCTCCTTCGCTCGGGGCGGGCAGCAGCCACCGTTGCCAGTCGGGAATGTTGACGCCAAGTTCGAGGTCGAGCGCCTGCGGCAGCATCTGCTCGCGGAAGCCGAACAGGTTCCCGCCGTTGGCGCGGGCTGCCCGTCTGCAGGAGGTGATGTCGTCTCGCGATCGTGGGGCCACGACTTGTTCTCCTTCATTGGGGTGGTCAGTTGACGATGCGGCGTACGGCGGCGAGCTGGTGGGCCCACGCGGACAGGCGGCTGGTCTTTACGACGTCGCCGCTGTGCGGGGCCTGCACGATCAGTCCTTGGCCGAGGTACATGCCGACGTGGCCGGGGCGGCTGGCGCTGCCGCGGCTGCCGGGGATGAACAACAGGTCCCCCGGCCGCAGGTCGGCATGGTCGCCGACCGTGCTGCCGGCGTGAATCTGTTCGCTGGTGGTGCGCGCGATGGTGATGCCGGCGGCCCGGTATGCCTGCTGCATGAGCGACGAGCAGTCGCACTGGCGTGCGGGGATGCCGGAGTGGGGTGCGGTGCAGTCTCCGCCGAAGGTGTAGGGGGAGCCGCGTTGCGCCAGGGCCCAGCCGATCGCGGTGACGACCGGCAGCGGGGTTCCCGGTGGGAGGGTGAACCCGGCCGGTAGGGGGACCTGTTGACTGCCGGGTTGGCCGTCGCCGCCGTCGAACAGGCACAGCGGGTTGCTCATGGCCTGTTCCAGGTCGCCGGTGACGGGTCCGGCGGGGGTGCCGCCGGCCAGGACGCGGACCAGGGCGATCGCGTCGTCCTCCCACTTGGCGTAGGCGCCGGGGTAGGCGGAGCGCTGCACCGTCTGGGCGGCGTCGGTCAACGCCATGGCCTGCCAGCCGTCGACGGCCAGCAGCGCCGTGTAGAACTTCTCGGCCGCGTAGCGCGGATCCCGCAGTTGTGCGGGTGTGCCCCAGCCCTGGGAGGGACGCTGCTGGAACAACCCGACCGAGTCGCGGTCGCCGCCGGCGAGGTTACGCAGGGTGGACTCCTGCATCGCGGTGGCCAGGGCGATGACCCACCCTCGCGGCGCGACCTTGAGCTCGGCGCCGACGGCGACGATCGCGGCGGCGTTGGCCGTCTGCTCGCTGTTCCAGCCGCTGGCACCGCCCGGGGGCGGAGACACGGTGGTGGGCAGCAGCGGTTTCCCGTTGGAGCCGCCCGTCGGGTAGCAGGCAGCGGAGGCGGTGCCACCGCCGGTGAACAGGACGCTGGTTGCGCCCGCGCACAGCACCAGCACGGCGATCACCGCGGTGCTGAGGGCGGCGAGAGCACGGGCCGTCATCGCGGCGCTCCCGCCGCACGTGGCCTGCGGGGTTGCAGCAGGCGGTTGCCGGCGACGGGTGGGGGCAGGAACGCGGTGAGCGGGTAGCGGGCCGCGCGGCTGCCGTCGTCGGTGTACACAGCGATCGTGGCGGTGGCCGAGTCGATGAGGTAGATCCAGTCGACGTCGAGGTGCCGAGCCTGGCACAGCGGGAACATGGTGACCGGCTCCGGGCCGGCCGTGCCGTCGGTGGTGGCCGTCAGGGTCATGCCGACCCCGGGCATCAGGTGGTGACCGGCGAAACCGGAGGTGGTGGCGGTGATGTTCGGGTTGAGGTACTCCCAGTCGTTGGCGAGGAGCGTGGTGACCAGCGTCTGCGTGTCGTAGTGGGCGTGGCCAGCCCAGATCGCCGCGAGAGTGGGTAGCGCGGTGTTCGGGTGGCCGTCGGAGAGGACGAACCGGGCGTGCACCAGGTGGGGCTGGTGTGGGTTGGTCGCGCCGACGTAGCAGTGGGTGCTCACGAGACAGTGCTCCTTCAGGTGGAGGGTTTGTGCGCCCGCCCGCTTCCAGGCGGGCGGGCGCATAGGTCCGCGCGGGACGTGACGCCCGTGGGGCTGATCGCGCGAGTGGCGCGTGGCCGTGGGCCGCCGATGGCGAGCGTTCGCAATGGCGCGTTCGCGTGACGGGCGAAGCTGATGGCACCGGAAGCCGCTGGCGTTGTTACGGCCGCTCGTGCTCTGGGCGGGGCCAGGTGGCGGGCTTGGCACGCCAGCCGAAGATCGGGTCGGTAATCTCCGCCGATCCGCAGCGGGTACACCGCATGTAGGTGTCCTCGCCGTGCCCGGCCATCGACGGCATCTCGTCCTGGACGATCTCGTCGACCGCGTCGCAGACCCGGCAGCGCAGGGATCCGCCGTCGGGCCCGCACACGGCGAAGATCGGCTCGTGGGGGTCGGTGTGGGGCCGTACCTGAGGGCCGCTCATGCCGTGCCCGCGCTCGTGTGGCGGTAGCGGGCGGTGGCGGCCAGCAGCGCGGCCAGTCCCGGGTAAGTGGCGGGGATGTCGCCCGGGACTGGGGTGTCGTCGACGAGCATCAGCGCATGCTCCTCGCCGCGCAGGTGGGTGACCTCGTACCAGCGGCCGTCGGTGTCGACGGCGTCGACGCGGCGGGCTTGCCGCGGCTGCCCTTCTGTGGTGAGGATGGTGTCGTAGCAGGCGGCCCAGGCCAGCAGCCGCGCGTCGGGCTCGGTTTGCCTGATCCGGCCGATGATGGTGTCGAGGGTGGCCTGGTAGGACGTCGACGCATTCGGGTTGTCGAGGGCGGCGGCGAGGCGGTGCAGCAGGGCGGGCAGACCGGCCGCGTCGGTGAGCAGGTCGTCGCGGTGCGGCGGGAACTCCAGGCTGCGTGTCTCGCGCATCCGATGCGGCGCTGCGGGGGTTTGGGGCTGGTCGTGGATGAGTAGCAGCGTTACGGGCTGCCCCCGGCCCAACGTCTCGCCGTCGGCGTCGGCGGCCAGGAGGCAACGGGCGAGGGTGTGGACGGTGCGGAAGGACAACACAGAGGTCTCCCTTTCAGGCGGCGGGGAAAGAGGGAAGGACCCCGCAGCCGCCGGCTGCGGGGTCCTTCTGCTCATGCGAGGGGTTGTGGTCAGCGGTGGTGGCGGTCGCGGCTGCGGCGCGGGGACGGCGTGTTGTGGGGGCGGTAGTCGCACACGCCGATGGCGGAGCGTTTGGCCTGGTACATGGCGGTGTCGGCTTCGGCAAGGAGTTGCCGGGGGCTGGCGTGCGGGTTGTGGGTGTGGGTGTAGCCGACCGAGGCGGTCACGCGGATGTCGCCGTTGATTACGCGCATCGGGTCGGCGGCGATCAGATGCCATGCGGCGTGGGCTACGGCGGCGGTGTCGTCTGAGTCGCCGACGACGAGCAGGGCGAACTCGTCGCCGGAGAGCCGGGCCGCGATCCGTACCGGGGTGGGTAGGCGGGTCAGGAGCCGGCCGACCTGGTCGAGCAGGACGTTGCCGCAGTCGTGGCCGAGGGTGTCGTTGACGGTTTTGAACCGGTCGAGGTCGAGCAGCACCACCCCGACCGGCGCGTTGTCGGCGAGGGCGGCGCGCAGACGGGCGAGGAACAGCCGCCGGTTGGGCAGGCCGGTGACCTCGTCGTGGGTGGCCTGGTAGCGGGCCACGCGCAGGGCTTGCTGCTGCCGCCAGAGCAGGGTGCCGGCGAGGGCGAGGCCGGCGAGGATCCCGCCGACGGTGATAGCGATCGTGTGCAGGGTGGAAGACAATCGGACACGCTCCTTGAGTGTGAAGGAGCACCGGGGGCGGGCGTGAGGCGCTAACTTCGACGCCCGCCCTCGGGCTGCCTGGCAGTGGACTACTGGCCGACGGTGGCGGGAGCGAGTTGGAAGGTGGCGGGGCGCTCCACGGTCTGCACGGCCGTGCCGGCGGCGGCGAGTTTGGTCGCGGCGTTGGCGACCGCGCCGGGGCTGGCCTTGGCCGCGCCGGTGCCGGCGTTCGCGGCGTCGATGAGCCTGCACAGCTCACTGGTCTTGTAGGCCCGGTCGGGGTGGGCTTCGAGGATGTCCAGGACCGCTCCACGCAGCGAACCTCCGGTCCGGCGCCCTGTGCCTGGGCGGCTGCCTTGCGCTGGTACGTCCGCCGTTTCGGCGTCGGGTTGCCCGGGTGCGGACGTCGGCTCGCCCGGCGCGTCCTGGCCGGCGGGGGCGATGGAAGTCGAGGCGGCAACCGCTGGCGCCTCGGCCTCGGCCTCACTTCGCTTACTGAGTTCGGTGGGCTCCGGTGCGGCCTGCGGTTGCTGGTCAGGGTGCGGCAGCGGCGAAGCGCTGCCGTTGGCCTGTTGCGCAGCGTCGGGTGCGGCGGTCGGCGGGGGTCCGTCGTCGGCGGGGTTCTGCTCGTTGATGCCAGGGTCGGCGGGTGCGTGGGGCTTCTCGGGTGCCGTCGGTGCGTGTGGGGTGGCGGTGGCGGCGCGGCCGGAGTCGGTGAGCCGCCACAGGGTGCGGCCGTCGCTGGTGCGGAACCGTTCGGCCTGCCCGGATCCCTCCCACGCGCGCAGCTTCGGTGTGGTGGTGGAGTAGCCGAGGCCGGCGTGCTCGGCGATCGCGGCGGCGGTGGTCTCGCCGAGTTCGGCGAGTGCCGCGAGGACTTTGAACGCGCTGTGCACAGGCGCGTTCTGTTCGTTCGGGTCGGTCATTCTGGTGTCCTTTCGTCGTAGGGGTTGGTGCGGAGCGAGGTCCACGCACTGATCCACGCTTCGACGGCGGCAGCGATCAAGTGCACGGACCGCATCTCGGGACGGCAGGTTCCTGCTCCCTGCTGCGTCGGATTTCCCCCAGGGGCTTGGGTGGAGGAAGAGGTAAAGGGCGGCCTGTTGCTGGCCGGGCCTGGCGGAGCGCCTCGGCCCGAGGAACCCGGCGACGGTGGGCGCGTCACCCGACGCAGAGCTGCCGCCGGGAATTTGGCATCCCCGGCGGTCGGAGGCTGGTGCGCTGCACAAATGCCGTATGGCGGTGGATAGCCGGGGTGGTGCGGGCAGCGTCGGGGGCCGCCGCTGGGGGTGCGGTTGGCCGCTGTTCGCCTGCCTCAGGGTGGCGAGGTGTTCGGCGCGGGATCAGTCGCGTGCGGCGGTGAGCAGGCGGCGTAGGCAGGTGGGGATGACGGTGGCTCGCACCGGGGCGGGCGGGTCGTCGAGGACGACGGTCGTGGTGGTGGTGGCGCTGCCGCGGATGCGGAGGATCTGGTAGTGCCGGCCCTCGATGTCGCAGGCAGTCAGAGCCCGTACTGGTGTCCCGTCGGGGTGGGCGGGCAGGCCGTGGGCGGCGGCGTCTCGGCGGCCGGTCTCGCTGGTGTCGAGGCCCTCGGCGAGGAACGCCAGTCCGGCAAGGCGCCGATGCCCGAAGGGCGCCCGTCGGGTCAGCCACGGCGGGGTGTCGGGGGCGGTGAGGTGGGCGGTGAGGGTTTTCAGGCCCATCCAGTAGGGCAGCCGCATACCGGGAACGGTCTGGGAGTGCAGCCACCAAAATGCCGGGTCGATTCCGAGCTCGTCGGCGTTGATGCGGGGCTGGTGGCGATGGATGGTGGTGTCGAACAGGCCGAGCAGGACGGGCAGGGCGTCCCAGCCTTGAGCGTTGGCGTCGTATTCGACGGCGGTGAGCGCCGCGGCGATGGCGGCGGCGCGGTGGCGGGATCTCATCAGTGGTGCCTCCTCGCATTAGGGGTGAAGTGGTGAGGGCCGAGGAGCCGGCCCTGCTCTGCGGGCATGCGTGCATGCCGGACGGCGCGCCTGATCTGCCCGGGTGCGGGGACCACGGGTGCAGGGGGCGCGCCGTCCGGCTGGTAGTTGGTAGTGGTTAGAGAGCGACCGCGAGGAGCCGCTGGTTCGTATCGAGGGTGTCGAGGTGGGCCAGGGCCCGCTCGAGGTAGGTGATGCGGTGGGCGAGGGCGTCGCTGGCCGGGGCGAGTTTGCGCCCGTCGGCGGTGAGCATGGCGTCGCCGGCGACGGCGCTGGCGGCGCGGTAGTGCTGGTAGGCCATCTGACCTGCCTGGTACATCTCCACCTCTCCGACGCCGGGTTGTCCGGTGCCGGGGGTGGCGGCGGCGTGCAGGCGCATCGCGTGGACGCGGGGCTGGGCGTGGAAGTCCGCGGTCGCGGTGTCGTAGGGGTACCGGTCGGGATCGGAGAGGTGGCGGGTCTCGAACACCGGCCAGGGGATGGCCGGTCGGGTGCCGTGCACGACCTGCTGCCAGATCTGGTGGCGGATGCCGGCTCCGACGGCGGCGGCGTGGCGCATGCCGACCAGGTCGAGCAACGTCACCGGTCCGCCCGCGCATGGGGTGGGGCGGCCCTTGCGCAGGCCGATCAGGTGGTGGCGCTGCCACAGCCGTAGCTGCGGGATCGCCCAGAACAGGGGCGTGAGAGCGCCGGTGACACCGAAGTGCTTGTCGAGGTGGTGTGCGGTGAGCGCGTCGGCGGGCAGGTCGTCGGGCAGGCAGATGACCATGGTGGCGATGGTCGGCGCCGGCGTGACGGCCGGCCGCGTGGTGGTGGCCCGTGTGGGAGCCGGTGTGGTCGTGACGGTGGCAGCCCGGGTGGGGGCCGGCCGGGAGGTAACAGCGGGCACTCGGCTGCCGTGTCGGGTCAGTGGGGTGCCATTGAGGGCGGACATGTGGGTCCTCCTTGCGTTGGGTGTGTGCGGGCACGCGGGGGTGCCCGGCCCACCGGGTGTGGGTCGGGTCAGGGCGGAAGGGGAAGCGGTGGTGGCGCGGGTAGTGCGGGTGGTCGGTGCGACCTCGAGGGCCCGATGCGCGGAGTGCGTGCCGACCGGCCGAAGCGGGTGGGCGTCGCAGACCGCTGGATGCGGCGGGGATCCCTGAGGTGGGACCGAACCGGGTGGAGCGAATGTGGGGTGTGGTGTTGCCGGAAACGGTAGCGGCGCGGTCTGTCAGCGCCTTACGTCCGCGCGATGGCCGAAAGTTGCCGTTGACCAGCACTGTCAGACGTTCGCGCTGGCCTGCGGGGCGCTTGAGGATCACCGCCTGTCAGATCCCCGGTGGCTCTGACCGGGGACTCACTGTCCTGACAAACGGGCAAAGGCGGGCATCGGTGCGGGTGCCGGTGATGGGGGGCGGTGGCCTGTCGGCGTACAGGTCCGAGTGCAGAGGTAGGTACGGCGGCGAGTGCAGGTCGGCGCCGAGTTCGGTCTACCTCCGGTTGCTCGCCGTCTGGCCTGGCGGCGAGCCCGAGTCGGTGACGTTGCGTGACGGGTGTTGCTGAGCCCAGCCGTTCCCTCGGCGGACGGAATTGCCGATGAGCGAGCACGTCGTTCCTCCCGCCCTGCCGAGAAAACCCATTGCGAGTGGCCGGCACCGGATGTCGGATTGATCGGCCACCGATCACAGGAGGGACCATGACGCCCGTGTCGTTGCCCACCCCCACGCTGCACACCCCTCGCCTTCGACTGCGTCCCTTCGACGACGCGGATGCGAACGACCTCTTCGCGCTGCACAGCAATGCCTACGTGCTGCGCTACTGGGACGCGCCGCCGTGGAGCGACCGCGTGCGCGCCGAGCGGTTCATCACGGCTTGCCGGCAGATGGCAGAGGGGGGCACCGGGGCGGGGCTGGCCGTGGATCGTGTCTCCGACGGGGCGTTCATCGGCTGGTGCAGCCTGAACCCGTGGAACCCGGACTACCGCAGTGCGTCGCTGGGCTACTGCTTCGACGATGCAGCGTGGGGCCATGGCTACGCGACGGAGGCCGCACGCGCTTTGCTGCAGTGGGCATTCGACACGCTGAACCTGAATCGCGTCCAGGCTGAGACCGACACCCGCAACGTGGCATCTGCCCGCGTGCTGGAGAAGCTCGGGTTCGTGCGTGAGGGGACGTTGCGGGAAGACTGCGTCGTGAACGGCGAGGTCTCTGACTCGTGGGTCTACGGGCTGATCAGGCGGGAGTGGCGGCCGTCGTCCGAGCCGGCCCCCGCCCGCTGAGCCCTCGCTTCCTCGCGCGACGTCGCCCGGCATCCAGGTGCTTCGCTTCGCCGCCTCGAGGGCCGGCACCGGGCACTCTCATGGCCGCGATCCGGGCGCCGGCCCGCCTTGACTGGTAACCCAGCGTTAGCAGCCGGAGGCGGGTCACTACGGCTGTAGCCCAAGCGGCAGGCAACCCGGCCTGTCTACGTCTGGCGTACCTGACTCTGCATTGGGATCGGTACGCCGACAGTGGCCTGAGCCGGTCAGGCGGATGGGCGGGTTGGTCAGGAGTCGGGGTGGTCGTCGGAGTCGGGGTGGGTGAAGCGGTGCGGGTTGGTGGCGGGGTTGTCGGGGCCGTGGTCGCTGGGTAGTTCGTGCAGCCAGCGGCGCGGCGTGGGGTCGGTGGTGAGGGTCCAGGCCCGGCCGGCGGGATGTTCGTCGTGGACGCCGGTGGCCACGGGCATGACGGTGGGCAGTCCGGCGAGGGCGCGTAGGAGGTTCGCCTGGCGGCGGCGGCTGCGTACGCGCAGCAGGACGGGGTAGCGGGGGCCGAACTCGGCGAGACGTTCGTAGGCGCGCAGCTTGCGTAGTACCCGGTTGAGGTTCTCGGTGTTGTTGTCGTGTTCGAGGAAGAACCCGACGCTGTGGTCGCCGACGGTCCAGATGCCGTGGGCGTCGGGGCGGATGTTGGCGGCGGCGTAGGCGGCGGTGGCGTGCTGCTCGGACCACCACCGTGCCAGCTGGGCGTTCGGGTTGGTGCGGGTGTAGGCGTGCAGGTCGACGAAGAGCTGGTTGATGCCGAGCAGGTGGCGCAGCTTGGTGCTGCCGACGATGCGTTCGGTGCGTTCGATGTTGCTGCGTGGTGGGCGGGCGGAGGGCCGGTCGGGGTCTGTGTAGGCGCTGGGGTGCAGGACGGCGCCGAGGGGGCCGAGGGCGTAGAGGTACTGGCCGGTGCCGGTGGTGACGTCGACGAAGCGGGTGACGGCCTCGATGGAGTGCAGCGTCGCCAGGCGCAGCAGGGCTGCTCGCCGGGATGGGAACAGCGCTTGGGTGATCTGGTCGGTGGACAGCAGGTAGTGCTCGGCGAGCCAGTCGAGCAGCTGACGGTCGCGCAGGGTCAGCCGTCGTAGTAGGTGGAGGCGTTCCTGGCGGGATGGGCGGCGAGCCGACGGGGATCGAAGCGGTGAGGGGCGAGCGGATGGGTTCGGTGTGGAGAGGGCGAGTGACTGTGGGTCGCGGTGGTCGGCAGTCATGGTGGGGTTCCTTCGGGGGAAAAGAGGATCCCCCTCTGAGGGAGGGGTGTCTGGGATGCGCGAGGGCCGTGGCCGTGGGTGGTCAGGGGCGGTGTGCGGCGGTGACAGACCGTGCGCGGCGTGGTGTCGGCGGGCGGAGCTGACCGCTGGTGAAGACGTGGTGAAGGGCCGGCGGAAGGGCCATCAGGGCTTGCTCTGCTGGCGCTGACAGACGCTTGACAGACGCTGAGGCGCTGGCATCGCCACCGTGTTCGCCGTTGGGGTTGGGCTGTCAGGAGCGGCTGTTGTCGCTTCGGGTCCTTGTGCTTCTGCCGTCGCGGGTGTGAGACGACCACCGGTCGACGAGTGCGTCGATGGCGCTGGTGTTCTGTGCGTCGACGGTGCGCGCGACGGTTTCCCGGATTGCGGTGGCCTCTCCCACGACCGGCTGGGGTGGGCGGGTGCGCAACGTGAACGCTGGAGTCTGCCGGCCGTCGACGACGAGGCGGGTCGCAGCGGTGTAGGCGTCGAGGTGCGTCAGGTCGTGCTCGTCGAGTTCGGGCAGGGTGTGGCGGGCGAGGACGCGGGCGTCCTCGGGCGCGCACGAGAAGTAGATCTTGTTGCGGGCGTTCGCTGACGCCGCGGCGAGGAGGTCCTTGGGGAACTGGGCGAGGTCCTGGTGTGACAGGACCAGCGACAGGCGGTACTTGCGGGCCTCAGCGAGCATCGTGTCGAGGCTGTTGGCGAGGGTGAGGAAGTTTTGCGCCTCGTCGATGATCAGCGTGGCGTCACGGCGCTTGTCGGGGGCGATCTTGGCGCGGGCGGTGGCGGCCTGCCACACCTGGGCGAGGATCAGGGAACCGAGCAGTTTGCTGGTGTCCTCGCCGAGTTGTCCCTTGGGGATCCGGACGAGCAGGGCGCCGCCGTCGAGGACTTTGCCCATGTCGAAGCTCGACTTGGGGTAGCGCATGGTGCGTTTGACGAAGTCGCGCAGCAGGAAGGCTCGTAGGCGGGCGAGGACGGGGCCGATGACCTGGGAGCGTAGGGCGGGATTGAGGTCGTCGTACCACTGCCAGAAGCCACTCAAGCCGGCCGGGTCGTCGAGGTCGACGGTCATCGCCGAGCGGAACTGGGCGCTGTTGAGCAGGGGTGGGATGTGCTGCAGGGTGACGTTGGCGTGGCGTAGCAGCGTGAGGCAGGCGACGCGCATGACGTCGTCCATTCGGGGTCCCCACGCTTTGGCGAAGATGTTCCCGAAGATCGACACGAGGTTGTCGACGACGAGGTCGGGGTCGTCGCCGGAGAGCGGGTTGATCGTCGGCGGGTTGGGTTGGTCGGGGTCGAACAGCACCACCCGGTGCGCGACGGAGGCGGGAAGCCGGTCGAGGATGTCCAGGACCATGTCGCCGTGGGGGTCGATGACGACGGTGCCGCGGCCGGCTTTGATGTCGTCGACGGCCATGTTCACCAACAGTGTGGTCTTTCCGCTGCCGGTGGAGCCGACGACATGCAGGTGGTAGCGGGCGTCGGGCACTGCTAGGGCGACGCCGTGGCCGCCGACCTGCGCGTCGCCGATCATCTTCGTGCCGCGTCCGCCGGTGGGCACGGCGACGGGGGTGGGCATGGACTTGGCGCGGGCCCGGTCCAGGCCCGGCACGGCCAAATCGCGGGGCAGAGCGGCGAGGGCGGCCAGTTCGGGGGTGCAGGTGAGGAACCCGCCGCCGAGGCGCCGCTGGGCGAGCACGATGGTGGGGTGGGGCATGCGGGTGCGGTGAGTGAGGCGGTTGCGGCCGGAGTAGACGGCGAAGGACGAGGCGAGCGTGTCGGCGATGCCCCGTAGCCGGGGCCGCTGGTCGCTGTTGGCGCGCTGGCTGTTCTTGCCGATGGCGTAGCGCACGGCGGTCTCCCACAGCGGATAAGCGGTCTTGTCGAGGATCGCCCGCACGTCACGTTCCACCCCTGGGTCCCGCCGGCCTGCCGCGGGTCGGGCAGTGCTGGAGGTACGGCGGGGCAGGAACAGCTCGACAAGCCAGAGCACAGGCGTGGCTGGGTTGAGGGTGGGGAGGGCGGTCTTGCCATCGCGCAACCTGGCGGCGGCACGCCGGGCACGCAGAGCGCGGCGTGGTGCGGCGGGACGGGCGAGGACCTGCACGCAGGCGTACTCGTCGGCCCGTAGTTGAGAGCCGGCGGACATCAGCGCCCGCAGCGGATCGTTGTCGTGGTCGGTACGCAAGGGCAGCCATTCGGCGGCGGTGAGCAGCAGGTGCCCGCCCACGGCCGCCGCGTCTTCGGGAATCGGCGGTGGGGGTGTGTCGTCGGTGGTGCAGGCGGCACCCGGCCAGGCGGCGCGGACGGCGGCTTCGACGGCGCCGGGTGGGACGGTGCCGGGCACCCACACGCAGATGAGCAGCCGCCGCCCGGTCCACGTGTACTGCCACACCACGTGGGGGCTGCCGTAGAGCAGGCGTCTGCGGCGGGACGGGGTGAGGGTGCCGGTGAGGTTTGCCCACAACGCTGCCGCACTGTGGGGGTCGACCTGCGGTGGTGGGGCGATCGTGACGAGGCGGGCGCCGTCGGCGTGCCGGCGGTGCCGCCACAGGCCGAGCAGGTTGCGTCCGGCGACGACGGAGACCAGTACCGTGGCGGCGACGGCGAGCAGCCACGGCCGCTGCGCGGTCCAGGCTGCGGCGTCGAGGATCCAGCGGGTCGGCCCGGTCGGGGGTACGACGAAGTCGGCGCCGGGTTCTGAGGGGCCAGGCGTCGACGTGGGCGTGGGCGTGGGCGCGAGGACAGCCGCGATGACGGTGGTGGACAGGGTCACAGGTCTGCCTCCTCGTCGAGGTCGGCGAGTTCGGCCGGGCGTGTGGTGCACAGCTGGTGCTCGGTGTGGGAGGCGATGGCCTCGAAGCTGCTCCTGTTGGTGCCGCAGATCAGCAGGCCGGTGCCGACGCGGGCGGCGAGCAGGAGACGTCGTTCGCCGGCGGTGAGGCCGAACGCGTCGCCGATGGCGTCGATGGCCTGCGGGGCCTGCTTGAGCAGCACCTGCGTGGCGGCGTTCGCGACGACGGCGTGGCCGAGGTCGGTACCGAGGACGTCGGCGACGTCCTGGGTGATGACGGTCAGGCCGGCGTGGCGTTTGCGGGCGGCCTTGGACATGCGGAACAGGAACCTCGCGCCCTCGCCGTCGCGCATCAGCAGCCACGCCTCGTCCACCACGACGAGCCGGCGTGCGGACAGCCGGTTGGGGGCGTCGACCTGCCGCCAGATCGCGTCGAGGGCGAGGAGGGTGCCGACGGTGCGCAGCTCGTCGGGCAGGTGCCGCAGCGACCACACCACCAGGTGCCCGTCGGGGCGGGTGGTGCTCGGCCCGTCGAACAGGTCGGAGAACGAGCCTTGCACCCACGGGGCGAGGCGGGCGGCGAGCTGACCGGCGGCGGGGTCGGGGTCGGCGCGCAGCCGGTCGGCGAGGTCGCGCAGCAGCGGGGCGGGCCGGTGGTGGGTGGCAGGGTCGGCGGTGATGCCCGCGTCCCGGTAGACGGCGAGGATCGCCCGGTCCAGGGCCGCCCGTTCCGCTGGCGGGGGCTGCTGGCCGAGCAGCACCGCGATGAGGGTGTGCAGGAACAGGCCGCGGCGGGTGAGCACGTCGGGGCGGGTGTCGCCGGTGGGCAGGTCGAACGGGTTGACCTTCACCCCGGCCATGCCCAGCTGGACTACCGTTCCACCGACGGCGTCGGCGAGGCGCAGGTATTCGTCTTCGGGGTCGATGACGGCGACCTGCACCCGCCGGTAGAGGTTGCGCAGGATCTCCAACTTCACAAAGTACGACTTGCCTGCGCCGGAGCGGGCCAGGACCACGGAGTTGTGGTTCTCCTGCGCCCAGCGGTCCCACCAGACGATGCCGCCGGAGTCGGGGTTGACGCCGTAGAGGATGCCGCCTTCGGCGGGCGGGTCGCCGGGCAGCGGGGCGGGCAGATCGGCGCTGGCGAGGGGGAACGCGGCGGCGAGGGCTTGGGTGTCCATGGTGCGGCGCATCTGCAGCAGATCGGTGGCTAGGGGCAGAGTGGTGGTCCAGCCGGCGAGGTGCCGCCAGGTGGCCGGCTGCACCTCGATCAGCGTCGACGCGGCGGCGGCTTTCACCTGCGCGCACGCATCGAGCAGTTCGTCTTCGGTGCGGGCGTGCACGGTCAGGTACAGGCCGACACGGAACAGCTTGGCCGCGCCACGCGCGAGCCGTTGGGCGAGGTCGGCGGCATCGTCCGCGGCGGCTTCCACATTGGGGTCGGACAGCTTGCCGGACGTGGCGTCGGCGC
Source organism: Micromonospora sp. CNZ303 (assembly GCF_004345505.1). NCBI lineage: Bacteria > Bacillati > Actinomycetota > Actinomycetes > Micromonosporales > Micromonosporaceae > Micromonospora > Micromonospora sp. CNZ303. The sequence goes on from NZ_SLVT01000022.1 coordinate 126,562, forward strand.
GCCGCGAGGACTCGAAGCGGGCGCGCTGGCTCCGTAACCGGGACGCGGCGACCGCAGCGGGCAGCGGGTCGATGTGCAACGCCAGGTCGAGGCGCCCCGGCCAGGACAACAACGGTTCCAGCCAGGCGGGGCCGACCTCGGCCGGGTAGCCGGTGACGACGAGCGTCGCGGCGTATCCGTCGCCGACGCGCAGCATCCGCGGGGTGACCTCGACCGAGGCGGGAGCGACGGTAGCCGCCAGCGCAGAGGGCTGGCGGCCACCACCGGTGAACGTGCGGGGACGAAGGCGGGCTTTCATCGCAGGCGCCTCTTTCTGCTGCTGCTGCTGGCGGGGGTGTCCGGGCCGGTGATGACGGTGTCGGGGGCAGCGAGGCCGCCGGGTCGGGGCGGGCGGTAGGGGTCGGCGGCGGCGGCGATGGCGGCCGTGACCGCCGCCCCGTCGAGAGCGCGGGTGCTCACCCCGAGGCCAGACAAGGCGCGGACGGTGTCGTCGGCGCGGCGGCGCGCGGCGTGTTCGCCCCGCTCGCCGGTGCTGGTGCGGGTGACGATGAGGACCTGCCGGCGCAGCGGGTCCCTGCGGGTGGCGAGGTCGTCGAGGAAACGGGCGTGATCGGCGGCGGCGTCAGCCAGGGCGGGGTGCGCCAGGGCATCGGCGGCGGCGGCGAGGGTGCGGGCGGCCGAGTGCAAGTCGACCGGCTGGGCCGACACGACGATCTGCGTCGGCGTGGACAGGCTGTTGAGCCAGCGGCCGAAGGTGTCGACCAGGGCGGCCTGTTCGTCGGGAGTGCGCAGGGCGAGGTTGACGTTGGTGGCGGCGACCATCGCCGCCCGGGCACCGCCGAGGCGGATCTCTCCGCCGTCGTCGATGGCGTCGGCGGGCAACTTCAGTGGCGCCGGCAGCATCACCGGCGTCTTCGGTGCCTGGACCCAGTCGGGGGTCTTCGACATCGTGTCGGTGGTCGACAGCGCCCGCGGCGCCCGGGCGTGTCGCACGGCGGCGAGGAGCCACACGTCCAGGGACAGTCCGTCGCGGCGGCCGACCGCGACACCGAAGACCAGCCCGCCGACGACAACCGCGGCGGCGATGAGCGCCGGCATCGGCACGAGGGTGTGCAGGGCCTGCCAGGCGCCGTAGAAGGCGAGGGCAGCCACGGCGAGGATCGCGAGCTGCCGGAAGGTCAGCCCGTATGCGATCTTGTCGGGGGCGTCGACGTCGGCGGGCATCCGCGCCCGGCCGGTGTCAGTGCGCTCGTTCATCGGCCCACCGCCCGCAGGCCCCGGCCGAGGCCGGGAACCGTACGGGTGACCTGCTGCACCAGGATCACCCGCACCGCGGCGCCGATCAAGTTCGAGCCACCGCCGCCTGAAGCGGAGACGATGCGGCTCATCAGGGCGGGCACCCGCAGGGTCGTCCACAGCAGGACCATCACCACGAACAGGTTGATCACCCCGCCCGGATCGGCCGGCAGGCCGAGTGCGGGCAGCAGGTTGTCGGGGTCGGTGAGCATCCACTGCCCGGCGTAGAGGGTGAAGCCCTGCACCACCGGCACCGCCAAAATGCCGGCGTAGGAGCGCCACCACAGTCGGGCCACCGCATCGGTCTGCGGCAGCGCATGACACGCCAAGGCCAGCGGGGCGAAGGCGGTCAGGACGAGCACCACAGCGAAACGGACGATCACGCTGAACGCGGTACCAGCCAGCAACACGGCGATGATCGCCACACAGACCACGAACAGCAGCACCGCAGTTTCGTCCTGCCCAGCGGCAGTGTGCGTCTTGAGCGCCCGCAACGCGCCGTCGCTGTCACCGTCGCCGGTGGTCAGGGCGGCGGTCAGGGCGTTGGCGAGGTCGATGAGCATGCCGCACCACAGCTGGGAGAAATGCGCGGCGACAAACCCCACGATCAGGCGCGGGAGAAGGTTCTTGATTGTGTAGCGGGAGCGTTCGTCGCCACCGGCGGTCACGGTGAGCACGCCGGCGGCGACGAAGGCGAGGACGAAGACGGTGTCCACGACGAGCACCGAACGGCCGGTCAGGGCCTGCACCTGCGGCAGGGCGGTGACGTTCGGGGTGATCAGCAGCGCGCTGCTGATCACCCCGATCAGCGCGTCCAGGGTCGCAAGGATCGCCGCCGCCAACCAGTCCAGGATCTGGTCGAACAGCCACCCCATGCTCAGCCCCCGACAATGCCTCGGACGACCTGCAGCAGGACAGGTGCGAGGATGGCCAGGGCGTAGCCGACCAGGGCGCTCTTCAACGCGCCCTTGGCCTTTTCGACCTGCGTCGGGTCACCGCCGGCTGTGGCCCAGTAGACGCCGGCCACGACGAGATACAGGGTGGCCAACGCGGCGAGGATGCCGATCAGCCACAGCTGCAGGTTGTTGATGACCACCGGCAGCGAGTGCGCCGCCAGCACCGCAACGCCGGAGTCGGCGTGCGCGGCGGTGGGTACCAATAGCAACATCAGTACTTTGCCGGCGACGGCAGCGACGCGGCCCGCGCGGCGGGCGGTGCGGGATCGGGTAAGGGCACGAAGACGTGCCGGGATACGGAACATGGGCGGTGTCACCTCCGGCTCCACCCCTTGCCAGGGGTGGAGCGTCGCAACGGATGTGGTCCGCCGCCGGGCGGGAGGCGAGGGGCGTCTTCGAGCCGCGACAGGTCCTCGGGAGGAGCACGTCCTCCCTGTCGGGTGTGGCGGGTATCGGTGAGGTGTCAGCGCACCAAGACGACGCGGCACCCGAGGCGCTCGGCTCGCATGCGACCCCAACCTTGGGGCCCGGCGGCGGACGGAACCCCCGCAACGCCTCGATCAGCGTTGCGGGGAAAATTCCGCACCCTCAAACCGGCGTTTGTCAGCTCTGACGGACACCCTTCGACCTGACACGGGTCTGACAGCGAAACCGCGCATCTGACAGCGCAGATGAGACGGTGGCGCAGTAGGAACCTCACGGGCCGGGCGCGTGGTGCTGACAGCGCGGATCGCCGGTTATCGCGTTCTGGCAAACCGGCGCACCGTGTCCTACAAGTGGACCGCGACGCGCGGGCCCAACCCGGTGCTGCTCCGAGAGGTGTCGGCGTACAGGTCAACGGGCCCAACTGGGTAGAGCCGAACGTGCACAGGTACGTAACGACCTTAATCGGTAAGAACGGAGGACCGGGATGCCCTGTCTCCGATCCAGCCCTCGACTTCAACGACAACCCATGCGCCTCGGGGGAGAAGCGCGCCCTCGATCTTGAGCGGAGTTGGCTGTCATTGACTTCCTGTCATTGTCCTCGGCAGAGAGCTCGCCAAGCGGCGGAAGCCTACGCGTTGTTGCACGGCTACCATCCGTGTCATGGATCGCGCGGCCGCTTGGCTGGAAACCGGCGACCAGATCGCATCCATGGTGGGCGCTGCCGCAGGAGTCACCGCGCTGCTCGTGGCAATACGCGCTGAGCTCCGTGCCCGTGGCGCTACCGGTCGTCGGCGCCGGATGCCCTGGTCGTTGTTGACGCTCTGCGTCGCCCTGTTCGCCCTTCGTTTCGTTCCGGCCATGCCGGCCTGGTTGTTCGAGCCGTCGGCGTGGGCGGCCTCGGCGGTGGGTGCGGCGGCGCTGATGGTTGCCGTGCGGCGTGGCCGTCCGGGTCCCACTCTGGTAGTCAATCCGCAGATCATGGGGCTGATGCGGCGACTCAAGGACGACGCTGCCCGGCATCGATACCGCTTCTTCGTCGGCTGGTCGGCGCCTGCATTGTCCGACGTGTACGTCCGACAGCGTCCCGCGCTCGGCGGTGTGAGTGGGGGGCAGCACCGGGCGCTCGTGAGCGTTGACGACTTGCTTACCAGGGACGGTCACGGGCTGTTGCTCGGCGGAGCCGGATCGGGAAAATCCACCCTCGCCGCGACCGTTACGGCCGCGATCGCCAGCCGGGCCCTGACCGCCGGGGACTTCGGGGCGCTCGCGATCTCGGTCACCGCCGCCGACCTGGTGGGGCGGTCGCTGCCCGAGGCGCTCTCGCTAAGTTGCGCCCGCGACCTCGGATTTACCGCGGATGCCGAACTGTTCGCGGAGCCGCCGGTGCCCGGCGGACGCTGGCACGTGATCGTCGACGGCGTCGACGAGGTGGTGAACGCACACGATCGTTCACGACTGCTCTGGGAACTGCGCAGCCTCCTCTGCGAGGGCGACGTCACTCATCGTTTCCTGGTGACGTCCCGCCCCCTGCCCGACGCCGAACTCGCCACGCTGAGGAGTAGGTGGGTCACCGAGTACGAGCTGCGTCCCTTCGACCGGGCTGACCTCGCCTACTTCGCGCGGCGCTGGTTCACCGCTCGCCTGCCGCACGACCCGGAGGCCGCCGCGCGCGAGGCCGCCCTCTTCCTCACCCGGGTGACGGGCGCCCGGCTCGGCCCGGTGGCCCGCGTTCCGCTGCTTGCCACGATTGCGGCGATGGTCTACGAGCAGGCCGACGGGGGTGCCCTGCCGGCCAGTCGCGCTCATCTCTACGCGAGGTTCGTCGAGCACCTCCTCGACGGCCGCCACGAACTTTCGGAGGCGAAAGCGTCCCTGGTGGACGCGCTGCAGGGACGGGGCCGTGCCGGCCTGGCGATCGCCACATGGTTGAAAGACGAGTTCTACGACGTGATCGCTCGCATGCTCGACGCCGTCGGCGTGGCCCGCATCGCCCGGCCGAACGCCGACCTGTGCGCCGCCGCCCTTGCCTGTCTTGACTCCAACGCGCCCCACCGTCTGACCGACACCGTTCCCGACGCCCGCAGGCAGATTGAGGACCTACTACGTAGCACCGGGCTCTTCGGGATGCGGCACGGGCAGCTCGCGTTTCTGCACCAGAGTTTCGCTGAGTTCCTCTGCGCGCGGGCTATGGCCGACAGCTTCGACGCCGCGCGCTGGCGTGTCATGGCCGCCAACCCCGCGGCCCGCAGCCTCGCCGCCTTCGCTGCGGCCCGCCGCCCCGACGCCGACGCGATGGTCCGCTCTCTCGTGGCTGACATGGGCATCATCACGGCCGCCGAGATGATTGCCGACGGCGTACCGGTAGACGACCCGACACGGGCCACAGTGCTGGACGGTCTCTTCGCTCACTTGGGCGACGACACCCCTACCGCGCCGGAAGCTCTGCGCGTGCTGCGCGAGCTGAGCGTCGACCAGGACGTACTACGGCGGTTGACCACGATGGCAGGGGACAATGACATGCCGGAGTGGACGCGGGTGGTGCTGGCCGACGTGGTCATCGACGTCGACCGCCCGGTCGGCGTCGCTCAGCTCCGGCACGCTGCCGAACACTTCGCGTCCGACCCTGCCACCTGGGCCGCGGACGCTCTGCGAGCCCGGGGCTTGCAGGTCGACCCGCGTACGAAAAACCTCTTTGGCACCCCCTCCGGCCGGGAACGCGGAGCGCTCGGCGGCCTGGGTCGGCAGGCACTCTCCCAGCAGGCCGGTAACCCCGACTTCAGCGACATGCAGCGCTTGGGGGCCGCTGAGCGCTTGGCCCACGACGGTGACCTCACCCCGTTACGGGCCTTGGTTGAGGAAGCCGGTATGAGCCGGCTCGTCCAGCTCGCAGGCGGGAAAATTCTGGCCGACCTAGGTGACCTGGAACCGCTGGTGGCGATGACCGCGAGGCAGGAAAGAACCGCGGACACTGGGAGTGACTGGCTCCAATACCTCGCGGCGGCCGAGGTGTGCGCCCGCGACCCGGCCCGTGGCGTGCCGATCCTGCGGGCGATCTTTGACCGGCACGAGCCGTTGCCTCGGACATATGGCTGCGCCGTCCGTCTTGCCGAGGCGGGGAGCATCACCGAGCTGGCGAGTTTGGCGGCAGCGGATGCTACGGACTTCTGGCGGGAGCCGGTCTCCCAACTACCCTGGCTCCAGTCGCCCGCGGTCGGGGCGAATCTCTCTCGGGCCGCTGCTCGGCGTCTCGCCGGTGAGCCGCGCTCGGCCAAGCGCTGGGGCTATGAGACGGGAGTCTGGGCGCACGTGCGGGCCGCAGCAGCGAAGGGCCGAGACGCGCTGCACGATCTCGCGATACGGGGGAGGCCGAAGCCACAGCTACACGCGGCGACCTGGCTCGGCCGACACTTCAGCGACCCAGAGGAGCTTGAACGCGTCGTGGCCGATCCCGGGATGCCGGCCCGCTTCCGGGTGGCGGCCGCGACCTCCCTATCGATGCTGTTCGGCCCCGCCACGGATGAGCCCTTACGGCAGCTCGAACGTCTTGGCGAGCTGCATTACGAAACCGTCTGCGGGATCCCCGCGACGCCGATCCAATACACCTCCTCCATTCCGACCGTGCCCGAGCGTTCGTTCGACCTTTGCGCCGCCTTGGCTGCTGACCCGGACACGCCCCGCTCGCTGCGCGCCGCGCTGACGCTCCTTCTGCCATTCGGCGACTCGGCCGACCGGCTCGCCCGTATTGCGGACAATCCGGCGATGAGTTTCCTGGTCCGCTTCGAGGCGATCAATGCCCTCGTAGGGTCAAGCCCGGATAGGGGGCGCCGCTCCCTCTCCGCAGTCGTGCGCAACCGTGACCTTCCCAATCCACTTATATGGTTCCTGCTGCTCAAAATCTTCCTCAGCTGGCATCTGGACGTGAACCGTCTCGGCTGGCGCGAATTTAAGACGATTGCCCGTCGCGTCGAGGTCATCCGGAACGCCCCATCTCTGCTGCACAGGCTCTGGAGGATCGCCGGAACGGTGGTGTTCAGCCGCCCCGCCCTGGACCGCGTGGTGTCTGATCGGCCCTGACCCTGGTTGCCATGAGGACCGATCATCCGTGCGGGGTCCGACCGTCATGGTCGAACCCCGCTACAGCAATGTCACGCAGGTCAGGCAGCGGCAACTGCCGGGTGCGTCATCCGTCTGGGCAGGGTGGTGGCGCGGCCGAGGCGGGTCCGCGTGCGGAGCACGGACTGGTTCTGCAAGTACTCGCGGGCCTGCGGAGACACCACGCCGGTGAGTAATCCCTTGGCGAGGGCGTCAGCGAGGCGTTCATCGATGCCGTTCATTCGCTTCCGTAGGGCGTCGACGGTGATGCCCATTCGCGCGGCGATGGGTTCGATCGCCCGGTGCCCCAGCCGCAGGTCGATGTAGGGGTCGAGGTCGGTCTCCTCGAGCAGGCCCAGGCGGGCGGCGCGGCGAACGAGCAGGTCGGGGTGGCCGTAAGGGACGTGCGGTGTGCGGGGGCCGGTGACATGCTCGACGTCCTCCACCGGCACCGCGGTGCCGGTGCGGCGCAGCAGTTCGTGTCCGGCACGCCAGGCGGCCATGCACAACGACGCGTACGGGGCAGGCTTGGCCAGGTCGACGCGGTCGCGTAAGGCGGTGAGGAAGCCGGTGAGGATTTCCGCGTCGAGGTCGATGGCGTCGCCGGACCAACCGGCGTGCAGCTGTCCGGCGTGGCGGCGCAGCGCCGGCATGGCCATCGCCACCGCCGCGATGACCCAGGAGGAGCCGTCAAGGCGGGCGCGGCAGATGAGGTCACGCCACACCGCGTCACGGGCCGTGTAGGCGCGGGGGTGGGACAGGAGCCAGTTCCGTAGCGCGGGCAGTGTCATGACACCTGGCGGCAGGCCGGTGTCAGGTTCGAGGGTGTCCAGGTCGAGTGTCATCGGGGCGGGACCGGTGGTCAGCGCCGTGAAGGCGGCGTCGACGGCGTCCAGCGGTGAGTCGGGCCAGTCCGGGTCGGACACGGTCATGTCCGCACACTCCTTGTCAGAGGCGATCATCGATGACACGCCAAGGCGGTGCCATCCCGGCGTGGGGAGCCTCGATTGCGCCACGGCCGCCTTGCATGCCTCCGACAGCCCAGGCCAGCACCGGCGATGACTGTGGGCCCGTCCATCGCCTCCGCGTCATGGCGGCCTCGGGTCGACTCTGACAGCGGTCTGACAAACCGGCCTTGGCCTGCGCGTTGACGCCCGGGACGTCGCGGATGACACGCCTCTGCTACCCGCCTACCGCGGTGCCGGAGCCCACGAAAGTCGTCCGACAAGGCTCTGACAACAGGCTGGTGCCATTCGCCGTGCCGCACGGGGACGGCTGACAGCGCGGGCTCTGTCAGACACACGGCCGGCCTGACAACGCCACGGCGACACCGCCTTCAGGGCGACGCCCTCGGCGGCGAAAACGGATCTACAGCGGCTCCGGTCGGCCGGCGCGACGGGGCGCCAGCACTGTCACCGGTGGCACCCGCGGTTCTGACACGCGCACCGTGTCACAGTGTGCCGTGGGCTGACAGCGCTGGCCACACCACCCATGTCATCGATTGCCATCATTGACATGGCTTAGCTGGTTCGTCACTGATCGTGACGGCAGGGGGCGGTTGGCGTTGCTCCTGACACTTCGTCCCAGCCGCGTCGCGAGCCGGACGGCGGGACCAGCGGGCGGTGCCGTCAGATGCCTGTCAGGAACGGGGGTGTCCGCCAGAGCTGACAAACGCCGGTTTGAGGGTGTCAGCGCATCACGGCGCGGCGTGGAGCCCACATCCAGATGAGCGAGCACATGCCGCAGCACCACCCCGCCCCTGCCCACCTCGTCGACCCGCACGGCGTCGACCCGACCCTGATCGACATGGTCGCCGGCGATCCGCCGGTGCCGGTCACCGTGTGGCGTACCTCCCGCACCGAGGCCGATACCGGCCGCAGCATCGGTGCCCGACTGGCATACCGCCTCGTCGCCGCCTACAGCCGCCCCGGAGAGGCGGTCGTCGACCTCACCGCCGGCCACACCCTGGCCACCTTCTGCGCCGCAGGCGGGCGCCGCCACCACCCCGCTTGGTTCACCGACGCCTCCAGCCTGATCATCGGAGCGGCCACCCCGCCGATCCGTCCCGCCCCGACTGCTCTGTCCGACGACAGCGGCCTGCCGGAGATGAGCGCCTGGTTCGGCGACGACCTCACCGACCCCAACCTGCGCCCGTCCCCCGACTCCACACCGCAGGGAACGTCCTTGGCGGAGGCGACCAGCTTGGTCGTGGCCTGCTGGCCCCTCGACGCCACCGACGCGACCAACCGGACCCGGCTGGCATGGCTACTGACCGCCTGCGCGCGGCTGCTACGCCCCGGCGGCTGCCTCGTCCTCGTCGTCACCGCCCCCGCCGCCACGGTCGGGCCGGAGGACTTCACCCCGCTAGCCACCGCCGCCGCAGCCGTCGGCCTGGGCTACCTGCAGCACATCGTCGCCGTTAGCGCCGACACCGACGGCGACACGTTCGTCTACCACGTCACCGACGAGGAGCTACTCACCCTCACCCATCAGAGCGACCAGCAGCGGTCGGCCGCGCACCTCAAGGTTCACGCGGACCTTCTCGTGTTCAGCCCGGCCACGATGCCGGCGCCGCAGCAGCGCAACGGCGGTGAGCGCCGTGGTTGAGCACACCCCATCGCCCACCGAGCCGACCCAGCCGGTCAGCGCGGCCGACATCCGCGGCGACGGGGCCCGTCACCGCGATACCGACACACACCACCGCACGCCCGACGAGCCGCAGGGCCTGTCGGTATGGGCGACCGCCCAGCAGACCGGGCCGGTGCAACGCCGCGGCCGCTACGTGCCCGAGTCGGTCAGACACCCCGCCCGGATGCTCCCCGCGATCGCCGTGCACGCCGTGCACGCCTACACCCGCCCCGGCGACCTCGTGCTGGATCCGATGTGCGGGATCGGCACCACCCTGGTCGAGGCCATCCACGCCGGCCGTGACGCCGTCGGCGTGGAGTACGAGTCCCGCTGGTCGAACATCGCCGACGCCAACATCACCCACGCCCATCACCTAGGCGCCACCGGGCGGGCCTCCGTGGTTCGCGGCGACGCCACCCGCCTGCGGTCCCTGCTGCCCGCCGCTCTCATCGGGCAGGTGGCCCTTGTGGTTACCTCGCCGCCGTACGGGCCGACCGTGCACGGCCTGGTCCGGCCCGGAGCCGACGGGGTGGCGAAGTTCGACAACGCCTACAACGACGGCACCGACCGCGGCAACCTCGCCTACCGCGACCTCACCGGCCTCGCCGACGGCTTCGCGCAGATCCTCACCGGCTGCGCGGCCCTGCTGCGCCCCGGCGGCACCGTGGTGGTCACCGCCCGGCCATGGCGCAAGAACGGCCAACTCGTCGACCTGCCATCGGCGGTCATCGCCGCCGGCGAGCGCGCCGGCCTGATCCCGACCGAGCGATGCGTGGCGCTACTCGCGGCAGTCCGCGACGGACACCTCGTCGCCCGACCGTCCTTCTTCCAACTTCAAGCCGTGCGCAAGGCCCGCGCCGGAGGCACACCCCTGCACCTGATCACGCACGAGGACGTGCTGATCTTCCGCCGTCCCCCAAAGTCCCAACCCATGGCGACGGCCAATGAGTGACCCCCAGTTCCGCCCAGGGTGGGGGAGGTGACGTGAGTGAGTCTCCCGGGCCACGCATCGGATCGCTGTGCAGCGGGTACGGCGGCCTCGACATGGCCGTCGAGCTGGTGCTCGGCGGCCGACTCGCCTGGCACGCCGAAACCGACCGCCACGCCCGCACCGTCCTCGCCCACCACTGGCCCCACGTGCCCAACCTCGGCGACATTCGCACCATCAACTGGACCCAGATCCAGCCCGTCGACATCCTCACCGCAGGCTTCCCCTGCCAAGACATCTCCAACGCCGGCAAACGCACCGGCATCAGTGGACAACACTCCAGCCTGTGGACCAGCGTCGCCGACGCCATTCGCGCACTTCGACCACCGCTCGTCTTCGTGGAGAACGTGGCCGCCCTCCTCAGACGAGGACTCGACGTCGTCCACGCCGACCTGGCCGCGATCGGGTACGACACGAGCTGGATATGCCTACGCGCATCCGACATCGGCGCCGCCCACCGCCGCGACCGCCTGTTCCTGCTCGCCACACCCACCAATCATCGGCAGCGAGGTGCGAACGTTGCCAACGCCGTGCGCCCGTGACGGCAAAGGCCCCGGCCACCAGCACGGACTGCCCGACCTCGTCGAACCCGGCGGCACCCGCCACAACCTGCTACCCACACCAACGATGACCGACAGCCGCACCCGCACCTACACCACCCGTTACCTTTTTGATCGTCCCCAGCCGGGGACTCCTCGGTCGCCCGGCCCGGTATGACTTCCTGCCCCTGTCGTTTGGATGATCCGGGGGGTG